>NZ_JADEXN010000101.1 GCF_015207075.1 Zarconia navalis LEGE 11467 | reverse complement strand
GAGGTTGCTCCCGGCTGTCGTGCCGCCTTTGATGGTAAAGCGATTACCGTCGGCTTCGACGATCGAGGGATTGGAGAGGGTAGCATCGGGGAGAATTTGGGCGATCGCACCCGAGCCGTTACACAACGCGAAAATCTCCATCAAACCCCAAAAATAACCGAGATGGCTTCGGCTCTTTCTACAGAAACAATTTTTGAAAATTCCCATCGTCGATCGCTTTATTTTTGAGTATTTTATCTCAGTCTTAAAACTTTAGATTTTAGATAGTCGGCTCTGCGATCGATTCATCGCGATCCCAGATAAATTTTGAGATTCGGGGTGACTTATAGCGGTTATCAATCTGTTGAAGTACAGAGTTTCTGGTTTTCGGGAATGGGGAATGGGGAATGGGGAATAGGAAATAGAATTTGGGTGTACCTCACAAGACTGAGAATTGCTATACCATTAGTCGACCGAGTACCTAAAACCCTTTACTTTATCGAGAGTCTAGATGATTAACATTTTCGATTTTGTAAGACCCCCGAACATCGAGCCAGATAAATTTGGGTAATGGGATCGTTAGGAATTTTCTCTAAACAGGTTTGAAAAATATGTCGAGCTTCTGTCATTTTTCCCAAATGATAGAGTAAAATACCTTGCTCGAACTGGGTTTTTATTTCTTGTTTTCGATCGCGTATTTCGGGCGAATCGGCATCGAAAACTTCAAAAAAAGAGACTTTATCCAATTTTCCCTTGACATTGACTCGTTCGATGAGCCGAATGCAATAGCGAGCGGTATCTTCTAAATTGAAAAAAGTGTTGCTTGAAATTAAAAGAGACGTTCGATAAATTTTGGTGAGACCTTCGATTCGAGCTGCAAGATTAACGGTATCGCTAATCACCGTACTATCAATTCGATCTTTCCCCCCCACCGTGCCCAACATCATCGATCCCGTATTGATGCCAATCCCAATCTTGAGCGGGGGGCGATCGGGTCGCCGGCGGGTGGTATTATAATCAGCTAGGCGCTGCAACATAGAAATTCCCGCGTTCACGGCATCATCGGCATCTAAATCACCACTAAAAAGTGCCATAATCCCATCGCCAATATATTTATCGATAAAGCCATTATTCTCGATAACGGCTGGCTCCATTCGAGATAAATAAGCATTGATAAATTTGAAATTATCTTCTGGGGTCATGGTTTCGGAAAGGGTCGTAAAATTCCGAATATCGGCAAATAAAATCGACATTTCTTGCTCCACCGCATGACCCAGCTTGACATCCACAAGACTGTCGTATCCCAACAAATTCAAAAATTGATGGGGAACGAAACGACCGGCGGCATCGGTCAGTTGAAGTTCGGCATTGAGGGCTTCGTCGAGTTCCCGATTTAACCCAGAAAGTTCTTGTAAGAACTGTTGATGTTCCTGTTGAGCTTTTTGGCGCTCGGTAATATCGCGAAAAGCAGCGATCGCATAATCGATATTCCCCTCTCGATCGAAAATCGGCGCTCCCCAAGATTCTAGGGGAACCGTGCGATCTCCGACGCGCAAATCGATATTATCCACCGATGATGTTTCGCCAGACAACGCTCGCACCAGTGGCTGCTGTTGGGCGGGATAATAGCGATCGGTGCCCGAAAGGTAGAGATTGTAAGCCTGGGATAACTCTTCGGAAAAAAGATTTGAGAACGCCCCTTTTCCAAGCAACTGCTCGATGCGTCCATTGACGTAACAAGGCTTGCCACTCGCATCCAAAACCGCCACCCCAACCGGCATGGCTTCAAGAAATTGGTTCAATCGCTGCTGGCTTTCGGTGCGCGTTTTGTGGCTGTCGTAGCGCACGAGCGCCATCGCAGCACTGATGGCGGCAAGGGCCGGAGAGACCACCGGAATCCACCAACCCTGCAAAAACGCCCAATACCCGATCGCCATTGGTGCAACGGCCATCAGGCACAACCGGACCGTTAAGGGTGTCCACGAGGCTCGAAACCTATAGGGTGCGTCAAACCGGGGTTTTCTCAAAACCACCCACGCTCCCGTCGCTCCCAACCCCGACCAAAGGGATATCCACAACCATTCCATGGATTCGGGTAAAACGCGAATCGAAGCGCGTCCGTCGAGGGCCGCGCTTAAAATATGACTGGCTAAATTCGCGTGGATAATCACCCCCGGCATCCGTTCGGGAGTGCGAATGAGATTGCTACTATAGGGAGTCGGGTATCGATCGTTGAGGCTTTGGGCCGTCGAACCCACCAAAACCAAGCGATCGCGCATCAGTTCTGGCGATACTCGTCCTTCAAGCACTTCCCGCATCGAAACCCACCGAAAGCGATCGATTTGTCCCCGGTAGTTCAATAAAATCTGATAGCCGGCCCGATTCGCCCGCACGTAACTACCATCGTAGGCACCCAATGGCACGAACTCAGCCCGACCCAATTTCAAATGTTGCTTCTGGGCATCGACGGATTCGAGATGTATTCCTTGAGCTTCGAGGTACATCAAGCTCAATTTCACCCCCAACCCCAGCTTGATTTGATTTTGGCTGTCGTAGTGGGACAATAAACCCCGGCGAATTTTTCCGTCAGCATCGAGTACGAGATCGGCCAAACCCACTCGATCGACCTGGGCTAAGGTGGGGGGCGGGGCAACGGCTTCTCCGACGGCTTTCTCCACGCCGATCAGGTTCTGCGTCGATGCCATCACCTCCACCCAAACATCGTGACCGGGTTCGACGGGTAAATCTCGATACAGGTCTAACCCAATCGCACGGGGTTGATACCTATTAATCGCTTCAACTAACTCCGCGAGAACCCCGTCAGGAATCGGCCATTCCCCAATGTGGGCCAGATCTTCTTCCTCAATGGCGACAACAACGATTCGTTCGTCCATCGATTCATCAGGTCGCCAGAGGAAAAACCGATCGAAAGCCGCCCACTCCAAGAGCTGAAAGATTCCCGTATAACCCAGAAGAACGATCGCCCCAGCAACGCTAGGAACCGCGACGAGAACTGCTCGCCATTGCCAAATTCGAGAGATCGACTTGGACAGCATTCGTTTTCTCCACCTGGATCGGAAGGGGTTTTCCGGCTCGGGCTGGGTGGATCGAGTACCCAGCAACAAGCCAAAAGACTGCATCCATCGAACGCTCTCATCGCTCGAATCCGATAGAGAGAGGCTCGATGCCCATTACGTTACCGCCCTTCGACGAGGCGAAACAACTTCCTTAACATTACTCCAAATTCAATGGGGGTTTGCTCGAAATTTCCTCCAGACCCACAGAGTCGAGAAAGTCCGTCCACACCATCGCCGTGGCTTCATTTTCCGGTTGCGATCGCCGCACTTCATCGAGAACTGCAAGAGTATCGTACCAAAACCCAGACTGACCGTATGATGCAGCCCGTTCCAAGGGGGGCAGATCGTCGAGTTTGGGACTGGTGGGGGCAATGCGACGGATCTGTCCCATGGCGATGGGAAAATCTGTTTGTACCGGTTCGCACAACATTCCTAAAGACCATTCATAGGTGCGATCGAGTGGGAGTGGGGGCGCATCGGTCGGCAGAGTAATGCTGGCAATGCCATCGGTTTGGGTCAGGGTAAAGGTCTGCTGGTAGACGATTTTCCCGGTGTCATCTTTCAAACTAAACAAAGCCCGCCTTGCCGAGGTGGTTGGGATGTAGGCAAAAACCGTTGGGTGAGGGGTAAGCGTCAGTCCCTCGCGCATGTATTCGGGCATCAAGGTCAACATCGGTACGGGGGTCGATTCATCCGCGTTACACTTGCGGTCGACGGGACGGGACGCGCCACCGGCCGAATCATCCAGCCGTTCGTCGGTGGGTGGCTCGAACGTCACCCTCAAGCTGGGGGAAACCTGTGCGACGGTCATTGTTGCCAGTCCGGCGATCGTCCCCCCCACACACAGCACTCGGGCGATCGGATAAAAGGTTTTAGATAAACCGGTTCGAGATAAAAATCGATCGTCTTCAGTCACGACAAAAAGCCTCCAAAATTAGGAATGAAGCGAATTCAGAGTCCTTACAGCTTGCGCTCGAGTTCTAAACAGTGAAAGTCCTAAATTATCTCAACTTTACAGTTATCCCATCCAACAATCCGGAACGGAAAAAATCAGCCACGGAGAACTTGAGTGGAGTCGAAGGAGTTTGAGTTGCTTGCTCGGTCTGGATTTAGCACCCATCAGCCTGACCTGTTGGGGTTTCGGTGTTAAAACGCGATCGGTTCGGAAAACTTTGGCGATCGTCCCCGCGTCCAGTCAGGGAAAAATGCAAATGGTGCCCACAATCGATCGTTGAATTGAGTTTCTCAAGTCGATCGTCTGAGTGTCTCGGGTACACCACACATCTAGGGGAGGCAGTTTAGACCCAGGGAGTTTCCCTACGCTCCACTGCGGTGGGGGTTTAGGAAAGATGCCTTGAATCCGAGTCAGAATTCATACCCGCTCTCATCCGATGTAACTCGCCATTCTCGCGCCTGAAGATCGATCGTTCGTTCGTTTTGTGTGTATTTTAGCGCCAATTTCCCACGAGCACGAATGGGGCCCAATAGTAGGGATGATGGTACTCGGAATCACTTAACAAACTCAGCTGCGCTTGACGCAATGCTCCCGCTTTGCCTAGTTCCGGATTTTGGGCGAGCTGGCGGTAAAATTCGACCATAAATTCAGCCGTCGAGCGATCTTGAACCGACCAGAGGGTGGCCAGGGTGCTGCGGGCGCCGGAACGAACGGCAAAACCCGCCAATCCCAAAGCCGCTCGACTGTCTCCGGTTGCGGTTTGGCAGGCACTTAGAACCAGAAGTTCGATCGGATCTCGAACCGCACGCTCGCGCAGGAGTCGATTTAAGGCTTTGACGTTAATCGGCCCATCCCAAGCAATCAGAAAGGTTTCCTCGACATTGGAGCTAAACTGACCGTGGGTGGCTAAGTGAACCACGGGAAATGGGTAAGTATCGAGCTGTTCTTGCAAGGCGGTGTAGGTAAAAGCGCGATCGAGCAAGATTTGAGTGTTTAGATGGGAAGCCATTTGAGTGACTTCTCGCTCGACCCCCGGTAAAGCCGCGTATTCCCCCCATGCCTGAGTCAGTCCGGCGGCGAGCGCGTTTTGGGTGCCTAAATCTTTCTCCTCGAGGGTTGGAGTTCCAGTATTGAGGAGTTGAAATCCAGGGGCGACTGCCATCTGATATCGTTCGACCAAATACCGTTGGCCATCGTACAGGGCCGCCATGGGAAGGTTCCGCAGGGTTCCATCGAGAACGAACACCAAGGTTTCGATTTCGCTAGCTGCTATTGCCTCTTCTCCCGGACGAATCAGCCAGTCGTACAGTTGGCTGGAGCGTTCCAGACGAGTTCTGTTGGGAAGAATCGGGTTGAGGTGAAGTTGGAGTTCGTCGATGGCCGCTTCGATGTCTCCTTGAGGAAGAACGGTTTCGTAGTGAACTAGGGGCCGATTGGGTCTCGAGAGGATGACCGCGAGGCGATCGGGGAGGATAATCGGATAGATGACCGCAGCAGTGGGATCGATTCGATCGATTTGCACGGGTTCCGTATCCAAACAAGCTTCCTGAAAAAAGTTATCGAGTTGGGCGACTTGCAAGGCTTCGATCGCCGATCGAGCTTGCGTTAAGTTCTGTTGGGGGATCGGTTCTCCGGGTTGAGATGGGGATAGCAATAAACTGACGAGTTCGCGGTACACGGGTTCGACGCTCTCGCGAAAGGAAAACTGAATATCGCGATCGATAGCGACTAGATCCGATCGCAGGGATTGGAGGGTTTTCACCGCTTCTCCATACACCTCAATGGCTGCGTCGGTTTCCCCTTTGGCTTTGAGAACCCGTCCCAGTTGCCACTGCCACCGAGCCGCAATTTCGACAGCATCGATACCTTTTGCCAAGAGTAGGGCTTTTTGGGTGAGTTCTCCCGCCTCTTGCCACTGCCCGGTTTGCTCGTAGAGATGGCCCAATAGCCCCAGTGCGTAAGCCTCGGCGCGAGGGTCGTCTAAGTTCCGCGCCAGATCCACCGCGCCACCAGTCAGCCGCGCGATGTCTGGGAACTCGAGGGGGAAGTCGGTTAGGGTTTGTAGCTCGATAGCGCTAGCGGCAAGATTGACCCGTGCGTAGATTGCCATCCGGGAGGGGGGGAGACCCTCGATGGTTTCTTGAATTTCACAGATCGATTCCGAAATTCGATCGCCGAGGGTCTCCCAATCCTCGGGTCTTTCTACCCACAAACTCAATTGATTGAGTTGGGCTTCGACTCGATCGACGGGGTTGCGGGCGATCTCGGCTGCCTGTTGGTAGAAATCGAGAGCCGCGTCGGTATCTTCGGCAATTCTGGCGGTATTGCCCAAACTCGTAAAAATACCACTGAGATCGAGATCGAGGTGTTGGGCCAGAGCTAGACTATCCGCGAGTACGAGCTGCGATCGCTCCAAGTTACCCACCCCTTGGAGGGCAATGCCCAAATTATGCAATCCCAATACTTTGAGGGGGGTATCGGGTAATGCCACCAGTTGGGCATTTGTGGTTTCTAGAAGGGCACTGGCTCGGCGATAGAGTCCTAAGGCTTGCAGAGCCTGAGCTTGGTTGATTTGAGATCCCAACGCCCCCAGATCGTCTCCAATACTTTCATAGGTGGCTTGGGCATTTTGCCAGGTATCGACGGCGGCTTCTGGTTGCCCCAATGCCAACTTTAATTTAGCTTGAGCGTTCAAAGTCTTTGCCTGGACGATCGCCGAGCCAGTGGTGGTAGATATTGCTGTTATCTCTAAACTGTGGGAGATCGCCTCTCGCGCGAGTTCCCACCGCCCTAGGTCTTGATAGGCAAGGGAAAGGTAGCTCCAAGCCAACGCCCGATCGAGGTCTTCTCCTTCTGCATCGATCGCCTGTTGCCAAAGGGAAATCGCATCGGTCGTGCGTCCCTCTTCGTACAGCACTCGACCGCGCTCGACTAGCTGTGCGGGCACCAGAGCTGCGCTTTCCAACGCCAAAATCATCTGTGGGGGGATCGAAGACTCAAACCCACTCGCTCCACTGGGGACGATTGCCAGTACCCATAACAGCCACCATTGCCAACTCAAAACCGTCCAACGGACAGTCAAACGAATTGCTTTCATGCAATCTGCCTCAATGAGTCTGCCGCGAGGTACGGTATAACCCGAGCCTCTTTGAGTGTAAATCTCTTTCGCACGGAGTTGTGTCTAAATAGAATACCCGTTCAACAACAAAGATGTGAGAATCAAAAAAATTACGCGAACCTCGAGTAGTACGTCCCGAACTTGCAAATCTGTGACCGATCTTGGAGAGCGAACGCTCGAGCTGACAAATCGCGATTGCCGTTTCTACGTTTTTTCAGGTCGAGAGGATCGAACCGATCGCTCGATCGTAGATGTGAGGGAAAAGACTCGATCGTTCTACGCTCTCCAAAATACCATCAATCATCGCGCTCGGTTGTGTGAAGACTCGCGACCTTCAAGAATGGAGTGAGGTACATTTTAGTTGGTTTGACTCAACGTTTCCGATAAATAGTCCGCCGTCGCTTCTACCAGGGCGATCGCATCTTCATACACCATCCGCGTCGGCCCTAACATCCCCACACTTCCCACGGGAACGGTATCGCGCTGGTAGGTCGCTGAAATGAGCGTACAAGCGCGCATCGGTTCGAGGGGGTTTTCCGCTCCGATGCGGATGTTCACTCGCTTGTCCGGTTGAGATCCCCCACCGTAGGGAACGAACATCAGCGGCCACAAGCGGTCTTGTTCTTTTTCGAGTAGAGCTAGGAGAGTTTGAACTTGGTTGAGTTCGGTAAATTCTGGCTGCCGCAAGACCTCTGCAATCCCGCTAACCATCATCCGGCTTGAGGTCGGCTCTTGCATTCGATCGGTCAAACTTTTGAGCCACGCGGCGATCGAATCAGCGTAGCGACTAAATTCTCGATCGAGTTCGCTCCAGTCCAATTCCATCATTTCTGCAATCGATCGCCCTCGCAATCGATCGTTTAAAAAGTTCGACAGAATTTGCAGTTCCCGATCGATAATTTCTACTTCTGCAACAGCGTCTGCCGTTTCCACCGCCAGCGGCGATAAATCCATCAGAGTCGATCGGGTTTCGTAGTCATCCGTCACCACCACCAACATCACTCGTTTGGGATCGACCTGCACCAATTGTAAGTGCCGCACCCGAGCCGTTTGAGTTTGGGGCAAGGTAATCAGAGTGATATATCCGCTCAGATTGGATAGTAACTGCGCGGCTCCTCGCACAGCGCTTCTATGCTCCAACTTTGCCAATTCAGGCGATCGGACAGCAAACCGGTCACCTGTCCGGCAAGCATCTGGGATGGGGTCATCAGCTCGTCAACATATAGCCGATACCCGAAATCCGATGGGATGCGTCCGGCAGAAGTATGGGGTTGATACAGCAGCCCCACTTTTTCTAAAACCCCCATCCCCGATCGAATGGTGGCCGAGCTAACGCTGAGATTGTATTCATCGACCAAAGCTTTGGAACCAACCGGCTCGGCAGTGGCGACGTAATGCCGCACGGTTGCCCAGAGAATCTGTTGTTGCCGATGGGTTAAATCGATTGGCTCAGACATTTGTCCCAAACAAAAGCTCGATCGAGTACAGGATATGATACGTAGCGCTTCGCGCCCCCATGGATTGGGGAGAGGGGAGCCAAAGACCCATCCGGCTGGGGTTGGGTTGAACGATTCTATGGCTGAAATTGGTAGATCCGCAATCGCAATGCGTTCAAAAAAGGGTGAATGTTATCGAATGCACCATCCTCTGGTCACCTCGCGAATTCCAAGATACACCAAGAGTCGGAAAACATCCGTTTAAACCGAACTCCAATCGAATAGCTCGCGAACGTGACAATTTCCGATCGATTCCCGGTTTTTTGGGAAAAGGGGGTGAAAGAAAACAACAGATGCGAGGCTATGACAGACTGATATAGGCGTAGTGTAGCAGATGTTTCCGCCAGCGAGAGCGGACTGGCTCGAACGGGAGACCCATGGAGGTGAAATCGGCACGAGGCGCTACCATTAGCGCAGCCCTACAGCCATGTTGCAGATCGTATGCCAGTAGCGCTAAAAATGGTGCTTCTATGATTCTCTAACATCAGTCCGATCGAATGCTTTAATGCTTTGCGTCTTGCTACGGTCTCAAATTCTATTGCTAAGCAAACTCGGCTACAATTTAGCCCACTCTCAAACTCCGTGCGATACCCTATCCTTAACCAATGACCCACGATCGCGAAAAATCTATTTTCGAGCGACTCAAGTTCGCACTGGTTCACGAGTGGCTGACACCAGAGGCCACTGGTGGGTCGGAGCTAGTCGTCAAGAAGATTCTCCAGCATATTGACGCCCAACTCTACGCCCTCATCGACTTTGAATCGAGCAATCCCCAAAGCTATCTTTACCAACGTTCCATCGGCACGACGTTTCTACAAAAATTGCCCCTGGCGCGGTTCGGGGTTCAGAAATATCTTCCCCTACTGCCGTTGGCCATCGAACAGGTGGATTTACGGGGCTACGATGTGATTTTATCTTCTTCCCATGCCGTAGCCAAAGGGATTCTCTCGAGTCCTCATCAAGCTCACATTTGTTACTGCCACACCCCCATGCGCTATGCCTGGGATCTGACCTTCGACTACCTAAAGGGTTCGCGTGCGGGTCGAGGTCTGCCGGGAATCTTGACCCGGTTTCTGCTGCACTACCTTAGAGGGTGGGATGTTGCCTCTGCCAACCGTGTCGATTACTTCATTGCGAATTCCAAACATACTGCCCGACGGATTTGGCGGTGCTATCGGCGCAAGGCTGAGGTCATCTACCCCCCCGTGCAAATCGATCGATTTAAATTTCAAGAAAAAAAGGACGATTTTTATCTAGTGGTTTCCCGGCTGGTGAGTTACAAACAGGTGGGGACGATCGTAGATGCCTTCAACCAGTCGGGAAAAAGCCTCGTTGCGATCGGTACGGGGCCGGAGTTGGAACAAATCCGCGCCCTCGCCCGACCCAATATTCAGGTGCTCGGGGCCCAAAGCGATCGCGTTGTCGAAGAGTATATGTCCCGTGCCAAAGCGTTTGTCTATGCCGCTTGTGAGGATTTTGGCATGGCGCTGGTAGAAGCACAAGCTTGCGGAACCCCCGTTATCGCCTATGGGGTGGGAGGCGCGCGAGAAACGGTACGGGATATTCGAGAGTACCCCGAAGAAGGTACGGGATTGCTTTTTGAAACCCAGACGGCAACGGCGATCGTTGAAGCCGTCAAAAACTTCGAGGAGTCTTGCGATCGATTGAATCCAAACGTAATCCGATCGCAAGCTGCTCGATTTGCGCCTACAATTTTTGAGAAGCGCTATCTTGCTTTTGTAGAGCGCTGCTGTCAGGAATTTTGGTCTGGGAAGCTAGACCAAAATCATCGTCTCGAATTCTAATCTCCGATCTCCTCGATTGGGAAATCGAGGCTCGAAGACTTGACGGTCCAGACAGTGTGTGGTGTGAACGGAAGGAATATGATGACTGCCAATAGCCAATTCATCTCCGGCAAGGGAATTTTCGTACTTTTAAAACGACTCCTTGCACTGCTCCTTTTCAAAATCAGACATTGGGGTCTAATTTTGGGAAGAACGGATACCAAGGTTTCAAAACGAATCTTTGATATTCTATTTTCGTTGTTCGTTTTAGTCTTTTTTTCTCCGGTTTATCTCGCGATCGCTCTACTCATTGTCTTGAGTTCTCCCGGTCCAATTTTTTATATTCAAGAACGAGTCGGAGAAAACCATAAGACCTTCAAATGTATTAAATTTAGAACCATGGTTCGCGATGCAGATGAAGTGCTCGGAGAAATGCTTGCTCGATCTCCTCAATTTCGATCTGAATTTGAAGAGAGTTTTAAGCTCAAACAGGATCCGCGAATTACTTGGATCGGACAGTTTCTCCGAATTACCAGCCTCGATGAATTTCCTCAATTTTGGAATGTTCTAAAAGGCGATATGAGTGTTGTGGGCCCTCGTCCTTTAGTCGTTGAGGAGTTACCGAAGTACAGTGATTCGATTGATAAAGTTCTGACCATTCGCCCAGGAATTACTGGCTTATGGCAAGTTTCGGGTCGAAATGATATTCCCTATCCCAGGAGAGTGAAAATAGATGTATATTATGTCAACTCTCGCAATCTTTGGATGGATTGTTGGATCGTTATTAAAACCATTGGTGTTGTCATATTTCCCAACAAAAATGGTGCTTACTAATATCGATATCAGCTTTGAAAGACATTGTATTTCCAGCTCGACTCTGAAAATAACTCGTGTTTAGAAGATATTTTCTAAAGTCAATTGTCATTCTGTATCTGCTTCTATCCTTCATCGGCAATTTGGAAAACGACGAGTTTTCTTACCACGATCTATCTTATTTTTAGGGAAGGTCGCACCAAATGTAAAAACCTCCTTCTGGCGATCGGAAGGAGGTTTTTTGAGGTTTAAAAATCTTCATTTCGATCGATGTTGAGGGAAATTGAATATCGCGATGCTTCCTGTTAGGGCAACTGCTATATCAATGAGGACATAGGTGTTGGCCATTGGTGAAAGGTTAAGGTTATATTCACTTTGTCAACTTACCAATAATCAACTGAAAACCCGGCACGCGCGGGGGTCTCCCCCCAACCCTCCGCTTCGCTTCGCCCTCCCGGTGGGGGACGAAACGCCTCCCCCGGTCGCGCTCGCCGGTCGTTGTGCCCCTGCGTACAAGAGGGAGATCGTGAAAAACTATAGCCT
>NZ_JADEXN010000100.1 GCF_015207075.1 Zarconia navalis LEGE 11467 | reverse complement strand
CAAGTGGGTTCGTCGGGGGAAAAGAAGGTGATATTTTGGTTCAATTCCTCGATGATTTGCCCCCCGCGCCCCGAGGAAAAATCGATATAAAACTTGCGATCTTCTTCGTTATCCGCAGCCAAGGTGCGGCTGGGGTTCGTCGCGCGAAAAAATTGCCTTAAATCTAATGCCATAAGCCGATTCGATCGTTTCTACACTCATCTGGAATGCCCATCTTGCTGCGACCCAAGAAGCCATCTAGGCGCGATTGTCGTGGGTTGAGTCTGTACTTATCGATGGTAGCGTCGATCGCGATCGGGTTGTATCGAGCGATCGATATAATCAGAATATTGAGATACCCGATACATCCACATCCAAAACTGCCATGGATGCTGCCCATTGCGATCGCCCTTTAACTGCAATTGAGTACTTGGCATGGGAAGCCAGTCAGGAGATTCGCCACGAGTTCATCGACGGTGTAGTGGTGGCGATGACGGGTGGTTCCCTTTCTCACAACGACTTGACGGTGAAACTGATTCTAGAAATCGCGCCGCAAGTTCAGCCCAAGGGATGTCGTGCGCAGGTTTCTGACGCTAAAGTTTTCGTGAATGCAACGGGTAATTATTTTTATCCCGATTTGGTGGTGAGTTGCGATCGGCGCGATCGCGATGCCCAGCAATCTCTCCAGTTTCCCTGTTTGATTATTGAAGTCCTCTCACCGAGTACGGCAGCCAAAGATCGCGGTAAAAAATTGCGAAACTACCGCACGATTCCCACCCTGCAAGAATACGTTCTCGTCGATACCGTTCAAGTTTTTGTAGAACGGTATCGACGCAGTTGCGATTTGTGGACGTACCGAAGTTATGAAGCTGGGGATGTGGTGTTATTTGAAAGTATTGATGTGTCTATTGAGGTCGATCGACTTTATGAAAATATCGTTCTGATTCCGGAAGAAGAGTAATTTGTAATTTCAATATAATTTCAAATTGCGGTCAATCCTCTCGGTGCGGGCGCTCCTCGTAACATTCCTTCCGTACTGAGATCTTCATCAATTTCTTCCCAATGAAGACCGTAACCGCCTCCACAAATTTCCCAATTTTCTCGTTGTTCTGGCGTGGCGTTTAAGAGTCGGGGATACCAAGTCAGAGGAACGGTAATGGTTCGTCCATCCATTAAATCGACACGAATAGTTTCTGGTGTGAATTCCACATTTTTGACTCGTTCGTCAGCTTGAATTGCCAAAATACCCATACCATGCATCCGATAATTTATTTTTATTTTCTTGGACGATTTTCTGTAGTTTTCGCAGTTCTTTTGCACTAAAACCAATATTGTTAGCCAAGCTAACTGGTTCTAACCAAAATTTAGCAGATGAGCTATCTCAGTCAATATGTATGTGGGGAGGTTCGTTTGGCTCATGGCTGTAAAAGTAAAGTCGATAAGGACCGACTCGTAAAACAGTTGGCATAACTTTAAAATTCTCTTCAAATTATAGAGTGTTTGGACTAGGATACATTCAGGAAGAATCCAACACGATCGTTCATTGCTGGCAATAAATCGGAATAGCAGTGTCGAGGATGGCGCGACGGCGAAGGGGATTATCACTGTGTTCGATCGCTCGTTTGCTTACCAAATCTACGGGGCGTTCTAGCAAAGCTTCGAGATCGAATTGCATTTGGGCGAAATCGAGTAACGTCCAGTGGCTATTCGGTTTCCAGGTGACGAGGAGATCGATGTCGCTATCGGATCGAAAATCGTCGCGCACAACAGAACCGAAACAAGCGAGTTCGATAATTTGCCAGCGCTGACAGAAGTCTTGCAAGGTTGAGGCGATTTCGCCCTTGCCAAGTCGCTGTAAGGGGATGAGATTGAAATACGGTTGGGTGTTGGCGCTGGACGCTTGTGGGTTGGATATTTTCACGGGCGATCGCGCTTGCGGGTTTTTCAGTAATTCTAAACGATCGAACCTCTCTCGATCGCAGTTGCTAGAATACGGTCAAATTGCCGTAAACGAATGCGGGAAACGATACCGATGCCCGAAAGCGAGAACCCCGAAGATAAAAATTCCACAACCGAAAACTCCGAAAACGAAACATCCGAATCTTCTTCTAACTCATCTCCTACTCCTTCCTTTGAAACCGAACGCAAAGTTGCCCGTCAGTGGGTTCAACAAAGGCTACTTCAATGGATGCCCCTTGGCGGTAGCGGGTTTGCATTTGTTTCCCTGCTACTCAAAGAAGAACCGTTCATCGCCATTTTGATGTTTCCGGTGATGGCAATTTCTATTGTCTGGGCAAAATATACCGATGGTTTTTTGAACCAACTGGGGGAGGTGGCGGCGAAACGGGGTAAGGAAGATGTGGATGCTTTGGTGGGGTGGAAGGAGAATATTGATGAGGCGATTCGCTGGCAGTTGGCGGGGACGGAAGGGAAATACTTGCAATGTCAGGGAAATGCCTGCCGGGATTACGCCACCGAAGGCTTGACGAGTACCTTCAAACCCCTGCTTAAGGATGTTTTCGTGCCGTTGGAGTTGAGCGGTGACTTTTCTCGCGGGGTGGATGGGGAAGCGTTACCGATGCCGCCAGGGTTGAAACGGGATAAGCAACTTGCCGAACGATTGGCGAGTGGGGAAGGGTTGCGGATTTGGAATCTCCTGGAACGGGGAAAGGGCAATTCGGCGTATCGTTCCTTGGCGATTTTGGCCTGGGGAGGATACGGGAAAACGACGCTTTTGCGACACATCACCTATTTGTACACTCAAAAACGCCAACCCCGGCAAATTGCATCCGCACCCAAATTACTCCCTGTGTTGCTCTATTTACGGCGCTGGCAAGAGGTCATTCACACCGAAAAGCCCGATCTGCCAACCCTCATCGAAAAACACCACATTCCTAATTTATCTGGGGGAAAAGACCTCAAGTTACCCCCAAACTGGGCAAAAAATCAACTTCGCCAGGACAATATGCTGGTGATGTTCGACGGGTTCGATGAAGTGCGAGAAGAGTGGCAAAAGCCGATGAGTCGGTGGATTGCCAAGCAGATAGAAGCTTATCCCCAATCCTTTTTCATCCTCACCTCTCGTCCGGGAGGGTATAAAAACTACGCCGCAGAACATAAGCCCAATTCCGTCTTTGTCAAACCCTTCAACGACGACCAACAAGAACGCTTTGTGCGGTGTTGGTATTTGTGTCGGGAACGCCACTACAGCGCCGAACCGAAGCATCCGAGGGTGAAGCAACTGGCAACCCAAAAAGCCGCAAGTTTGATGACCCAAATTCGAGAACGGGGGGAACTTCACGACTTAGCGAAAAATCCGTTATTGCTGAGTACGATCGTCAATTTGCATAGCTACGCCCCCAGCGACCCCATCGATCCATCCCGCCCGATTCAGCTTCCCCAACGACGGGCCGAACTCTATCGAGAAATTTTTCGCTTGCAGTTGGGCGATCGCCCCCTGGTCAAACAAATCAATTTGCTTTTATCGGCGGAAGATAGTCAAAAGATTTTGCAAAAGTTGGCGCTGGCGATGGTAAAGGAAAATAAACCCAATATCGAGAAAAAACCGTTACTGGCACAATTAAAAAGTTATCTGAATGGGTTGGATGGGTCTGTCGAACCGACAAAGTTTCTCCAGCAAATCGAACAGGTCAGCGAATTGTTAGTGAAGCGAGATATCGAGTACGAATTCGCGCATCTGAGTTTTCAAGGGTATTTGGCGGCGCGAGAAATTCAGGAACTCCAGCAAGAACGTTTGCTGCTGGAACACTGGCAAAAACCGTGGTGGAAAGAAACAATTTTACTCTACGCCGCCCAAGTTTCGACCCATCAACTCTCTCATCTGGTTCGCCAATTATGTGGTGTCGGAACTCGCGAGGCTGTGGCTTTAGCATACGACTGTCTCAAGGAAACGCCTCGGAAAGTGAGTCCGGCAGTGGCGGCGGAATTGGAACGGTTAAAGTCCAACGTTCGAGATTTACGCTACCAAAAGTTAGAGGCGTATTTATCACAAGGAGAATGGCGAAAAGCGGATGAAGAAACGTCTCGCTTGATGTTGCAAACAATGGGAAAAGAGGAAGGACAGCTCTTGGATATTGATGATATCGAGAATTTTCCCTGCGAAGATCTTCGCACCCTGAACGAACTGTGGGTGAAATACTCGAACGGGCATTTCGGCTTTTCCGTCCAAAAAGAAATTTGGATCGAGTGCGGGGGAAAGCCGGGGGTGTATGATGATTTAGAGAGTTATGAAAAGTTTGCCGATCGCGTGGGATGGCGAAGGGAAGGTGACTGGTTGTACTACAACGACTTAAATTTTACTATCGCATCAGATAGGGGACACCTACCACAAGGGATTTGGCAGACTTATAATGATATTCTCTTCTCTCGCGTCCAGACTTGTGAAGTGTAGCATATAAAGCTTACAGATTTTTTTGAAGATTTAATACAGCAGTGATTTCCACGAACCTACGCCATTTCTAGCGTTCCGATACCTGGCACTACGCAGAATTAAAAATTAAAAAGGCAAAATTAAAAATGTTAATATCGCCCTTATCTTCCTAGTCTCAAAATTCGATCGAGGGTTAAATCCAACTCGGGAAATGCAGGAGATTCGATGCGATCGCTCCCGCGAAACTGTCGAACTCGATACTCGCCATCGATGAGTTGGTAAACCGAAAATGTCGGTTTTTTTGGCGTTCCGATATACCGTTTTCCTCCCAATCCTCGATAGTCAGCAATCCAATATTCTGGAATTGAAAGTGCTTCGTATTCTTCCACTTTGAGCGCATAATCATCGCTCCAATTCGTAGACACCACTTCGATTACCAACCGAACAGAACTCCCTTTAGTAATCACCGATTCTCGCTCCCAGCGCGGTTCGTTTGCGATCGCATTTTCATCGAGAACGATAACATCCGGTTCGTATCCAGACTCATTTGGCATTTTGAGGACGCATTCTTTCGGGATGAAGTAAGGAAGTTGCAAGCGCTCGATTTCCATCCCCAGTTTGAGTGCGAGAAAACCGGCAACTCGCGAATGCTGACCTGTCGGTTTTGGCATGGTTACGATCGCCCCATCGTGTAATTCATAGCGGCACTCGGAATGCTCTGGATACCAGGCAATAAATTCATCGAAGGTAACGAGTTTGGGAATTGCTTGAATCATGAAACCAATTTAGAGGTTAGGGTGATTCGATATCGATCGATACAGATGAGTATTTAGATTTGGCAAAAATATTATTGGTAGGCGATCGCCTAAAAGATTATCGTACTAAAACTAAATATAGCTTCGCCCTTTGAAGTACTTTATCACGACCTGAAACCCTTGTAAACTCGTGCCAAAATTGCCCGAATTTGCCTCGATTTTTGGGTCGATTTTGGCTTAAAAACACAATTTTTGTAGTAATGGCTACGAAATAGCAAACCTCATCGGTTTTCGCACTGCATAGATGACCCGTGCCGATTCTAAGATCTTCTGGCGGCGCCGCCAGTTTTCGCTGCGATCGATAGCCGCTTTTACAAGCAAATCCACCTTTCGCCCGAACAGAGTTTGCAGCTCCTGACGCATTTGCTAGGTTTCAGCTAAACCGCGCTGAAAGCCAGGATCGAAGGTTACGAGTATATCGATATCGCTATCGAGGCGAAAGTCATCTCGCAGGACAGACCCAAAAAGGGCAAATTCTGTAATGTGCCAGCGTTGGCAAAAGTCTTGAATTTGCTCCATGGGTAGCTCGATGTTTTTAGTAACAGCTTCAAGAGCTGGCATGGGTTCGCGGGAAAGATAAGAGGTGTATTTTAGTTTAGCCAAGAGTCCTCAAAGATGGTTGTGAGAACTGCGATCGGTCTGACCCGTTTTGAGTATCGCCGCAAAGCGCGTCTTGCCCATTTCTAGGCTATTTGTGCCAAAGTAAAAGGAAGCCGGTCTATGTGTAATCTGAATGCTCTATCTGAAAAATCTAGATTATCATCCCACTGCTAGCCCGAGTGCGATCCTCAAAGCGATCGATCTAGAAGTGGCCCCCCAGCAACTCAATTTAGTGGTAGGCCCGAGTGGATCGGGAAAAAGTACGTTACTCGAAATTTTGGCCGGACTAGCTCGACAGACGAAAGGGGCAGTTTATTGGCGCGATCGGGAATTGCTCCCAGAACAACTTCGACAGTTAGGCGGATTGGTTTTTCAGTTTCCCGAACGCCACTTTTGCGGTCACTCCATCCTTGAAGAACTACGACTGGGACATCCGGAATTAGGTTCCGATCGCGTCCGGGAAGCGCTCGAAGAAGTGGGATTAGACGGTTTCCCCCTCCACACATCACCTCATGCTATGAGCGGGGGACAGCAACGGCGTTTGGCGCTGGCAGTGCAGCTCATCCGCCAACCCCAAATTTTGCTCCTCGACGAACCCACTGCCGGGTTAGACTGGTCGATGCGCCGTCAGCTTGTGGGTTTGCTTGCCAAGCTCAAACAACATTGGAGTTTGTTGGTGGTGACGCACGATGCGGGAGATTTGCTCCCGATCGCCGATCGCTGCTGGACGCTCGATGTGGGAGTGTTGCAATCGGTGACTCCAGAAAGTTTGCAGAATAAAGGGCGATCGGTGGCTTCAGTTTGAGGTGAATTGAAGTCGAGAACGAGCCGAGATGAATGAGAACCTAACCCAAAAGATTCGCAATGATTTCGATCGGCTTGCTCGATACGATCGAAATCATCCCGAATGGAATCATAATAACCACTATCACTCTTTTTTAATCGAACAGTTGCCAGCCCAGTGTAAAACCGTGCTTGACATCGGTTGCGGAACGGGTGAATTTTCGCGTCTTTTGGCAGAGCGTTTTCAAAGCGTTATCGCCATCGACTTATCTCCAAATTCGATCGAGGTTGCCAAGCAGCGATCGAAAGGGTTTTCAAATATTGATTTTCAAGTGGCTGATATTTTGCAATGGGAGTTTCCCACGGAACAATTTGATGCGATCGTCTCGATTTCCACACTGCATCATTTACCGATTGAAAACTTGCTTCCTAAGCTGAAAACTGCTTTAAAACCGGGTGGAAAGTTAGTCATTTTGGATTTGCTAGAACATGAGAATTTGCGAGATACATTAAGCGATTGCGTCGCAGTTCCCCTAAACTGGTTATTCCAGATGCGTAAGAATCGACAAATTCAGCGATCGCCAGAAGCCGCAGCCGCCATGAGAGAACATCTGCGCACAGATGAATACCTGACGCTTTCACAAGCACGACGAATTTACACGAACTCGTTGAGAGGAGCAAATGTTAGAAAGCACTTATTCTGGCGTTACTCCCTGGTTTGGAAGAAGTCAGTATGACGATCGCATATATCGCAAAACAACTTAATCGCAAGCTAGCAGGTCGGCAGCCGTGGCATAGAGTAGCCAGTACGTTACAATAAAAGCTCTAACATCGAGTTTTTCTGACTTGCTGCTATGCCAATTTGTTCTGAAGTCATCAAGCAAGATATCGATCGACTCACGGAGGAACAACTTCAACAAGTTGCTAATTTTATTGCCTTCTTAAAGTTTCAGAGTAAACGCCGTCATCGGCAGATCGAGCCAAGCCAATTAGCATCTCTAGCAACTGAGTTTGCTGAGGAAGATCGCGCTTTAGCTGAAGAAGGAATGAATGATTATGCAACCATGCTCGATCTCGAAGATCGACAATGAGCGATTTCAATGTTACTCAGTTATTTCGCTACCAATTTTAGATGACAATCGAAAGAATTTCAGCGATTGTTAAATTTAGTGGTAAAGAATTTTTACCCAAAAAAGCCGAAGAGCAAACAGGACTTACATTTTGGGAAAAAAATGAGCCGAATTACGTTATCGAAACGGGAAGACAAAAAGGAAAACTGATTCCTCATGGTTATGCTTCTCTAGAAGCTCCAGATGAAATTGAAGATGATGACAAAATCCTTTGGCTAGCACGCACGCTCAAAGATAAAATGAAAATTATCGAAGAATGTGGGATGGAGGATGCAGTCTTTTATATTGGATATTTCTATGCAGACCAATGTAACTGTACTTTAACGAAAGAAGAGCTAAAAGCGCTTGCTGATGTAGGTATTAATTTTTGGTTTTCTTGTTATGGAGAATAAATAAATAAAGGTAGACCCCACCCACTAAACCGGGGTAGGCACGGGGGCACTACCCCTACTGGGAGGTCAATGTCGATCGCAAACTGCTATAAAACCCAAAATTCGAGCTTCATCCTAATACTCGCAGCCACGGGGTTGCGGTTCTGCCTCGGCTAAGTTTGCTGCAAATCCTGCCGGTAGAGAAATCTCCTCAAACCCAGTTTCTACAGTCCCCTGCATTGCTTGCGTACCATAGCCATCGGGGTACATATGCGATCGGACGATGGCTACGTCATTCGGTTGTACGGCAACTGCTCCTCCCGTGCGTCGAAAGGGTTGCTCTTCTACGTGGCTGTGAGCGAGGTTTCTGCGATATATTAGATTTCCTTCTTCATCGAGAACTTCCCACCAGTTGGCATACCGATCGCAACCCGTATCTGGGCTTTGGACGGTGACGGCAAACGTATACGCTCCCGGTTCTCCTGCGGTGACATCCACATCGGTAACAGTTGCGAACGCATCTGCCGATGCCGATGATGCTTGGGGCGATGCTGAGGAGGCGGTAGACTCAGGGCTATTTTGAGGCGAGGGTGATGGAGTCGAGCAACTTGCTAACATCAACGAAAGGGCGATCGCTCCCCCCGAGATCGACAAGTTGATTGGGGTGTTTGCCAGAGAGGTATTGGCGAAAATCGATCGTTTAGCCCAAATCATTTTTCGATCGCACCAGATTCGTGCGGACTTGAGTACAAACTGAGTTTTAAGTAATGGTATCAAAAGGAAAAGCTAGTGCGATCGGAACGCCAATCGCCGAACTCGAAATCGATGTACCTCTCGTCTCCAAATTATTAGAAGAACAGCATCGAGATTTGGCGCATCAACCCATTCGTCGGGTTGATGCTGGGTGGGATAACGAAATATTTCGGTTGGGCGATCGCCTGTTATGGTATCTCCGAAGCCACGTGGCAACGCGCTAAGGGGTGGGCGATTTTCTTTGGTATTGTCTTACTCGACTCGGGATTAGTTGACAATTCACGGCACGCAGCGATCGGGGAGAGAACATTACGCCGCGTTGCTGAGGATGGATAAATCTAGATCGATCGAGACAAGCGCCGTTGCCATTTCCTGGTTCCATTGATGAGAAATTCCTATCGTTCCTAGATTTTTTAACTCCTTTGCCGCCGAATTTTTCGCCCGTTTCCTGCCCATCGCCGACGATTTTACAAGGGTTACACCGGCATGGTAAGATTTGGTCAATTAATACCACATGGTTGGGTCAATACCTGTAAAAATATCGCATCCCAATCCACCTCAAACCCCAGTTTTCGTCTCAAATCGCTCGCCCTATCCCCAACATTTGAGCGTTCTGAATACATTAATTTTTCAATAAGTATTTTTTCTGATATTGACAAATTCTCGAAAATATGGGTATAGGTACTCGGCTTTTTTCGGGAGTCAAACGATCGCCAACAGGTAAGGGAGTTGACTCCAGAGTGCGGGTATGTTGTGTCCCCGCATAGCCCAAACCCGATGGCGATCGAACATTCAAGAGCTATTAATACTAATAACGATCGAAAAATGGATGAAGTTACGATCGTCAAATACAATCCGAATTGGCCGCTTTTTTTTCAACAAGAAGCCGATCGCATACGCGAGGTTTTAAAAGGCGATCTCATCGCTCGAATCGCACATTTTGGAAGTACGGCAGTACCGGGATTGGCAGCAAAACCGATTATCGATCTACTGGTTGGAGTGCGATCGCTCAGCGAAGCCAAACAATTGGCAGTTTCGAGGCTAGAAACTTTAGGCTATGCTTATTGGCGTAATAATCCAGAACCCCGACGGATGTTTTTGGTTAAAGGTTTACCTCCGAACGGTCCGCGCACCCATCACATCCACATGGTCGAGCCAAATAGCGTATTGTGGGAACGTTTGCTATTTCGAGACTACCTTTGCCAGCATTCAGATGAAGCCGCACGTTACGCACAATTAAAGTACCATCTTGCTCTACGCTTTTCGGGCGATCGGGAAGCATATACAGCCGGTAAAGCAGAATATGTAGCATCGGTCATGGAAAAAGCTCGAGATGACGACAGTTTTAAAACGCTAGAAAGCTAGTACTCCACCACACTGGTTTTGATGGAAAATTTATTTGAGTTCCCCTCTTGGGAGGGGTTAGGGGTGGGTTCGACGATTTGCTGGTGTGGCTGAATACTTAAGAATGGGGAATGGAAATGGGGAAATAAATTGACAGTTTCACCGATGAGAATGGATTTAATTTTTTATGGTTGGAGATGTCCAATCGTTTCGATCGTCTAGCTCGATCGTCTTCTCCCTTTCCTCCTGCCGATTTCTCCCCATATGGTATAAATTCAGGAAGCACGTCCTACGAGGTAGAGGAGTCCGTTAATACTGTGGCGATCGCGCAAACTCTCGGTATCGGCATAACCGCAGCATCGGTGCTGTTGGGATTGGCAATTGGGGCAATCGAATATCAGTACCGAAAGCGACCGAAAAAGCAACTGGAACTGACCCAGGGAAAGTGGGATCTCGAGAAAATCGATCCCGAGCGTTACCTCCTCGTGGGAGAACTCGAACTGGTCAATCTTTCCCCAAGCAGAATTATTATCGCCCCCGAACTATCGGCAGAAGTACAACTGTTTTGGGACGCTTCGTGCAAAAACCTCACCTGTAAAACCCAAGTCGTTCCCCTTCACCCCGACGAACCCGCTCGCGAGGATGATTATTGGCTGGCGTACCTACTCAAACCGGGAAAAACCACCCGTGTCAAAATCTCCATCGACATTCAGGGTCAAGGACTATCGGGACTCGAAGCCGCTTGGATTCAGGTTCGCTACGTCGCCTACGGTGCGGCAGGTCGCATCCCTCAAGTACGACACATCGTCTTTCCCTTCCAGTATCCCGATCCCAACGTCCCAGCCGAGTGGAAACCCAAAGAAGGGGTGTCGGTGTTACCCATCAAAACCCACCTGCTCAATCCCCTCGACGACCTAATCGAAACCATCGAACACTACGTTTCTCCCCACTCGCAACCGGGAGATATCGTCACGATCGGCGAGTCTCCCCTAGCGATTATCCAAGAACAAATGAAACATCCCCCCGAAATGGAACTCGGTTGGGTGGCGAAGCGATTGTGCCATTATTTCGGGCGAGATAGCAGTTTGGGAGTCGCTTACGGCTTGCAGAGCTTAGTGGATGAAGTGGGTTCGCCTCGTGTGGTGACGGCTTTAGCCCTTGGAGCGGTGGCTAAAGCTTTAGGGCGACCTGGTGTATTTTACCAATTGGCTGGAGAACAGGCGCGATTGATCGACGATGTGACCGGAACCAGCTTACCCCCCTACGATCGATTTATCGTCCTCGGGCCGGTGAATTCCCAAGAAGTTGTGGCCCAAATTCAGCAAAAAACGGGGTTATCCGCTGCGATCGTCGATGTCAACGACTTGAAAGCCGTTAAAATATTAGCAGCGACCCCAGATGTGTCGGTCGATGTGTTGGAGGCCGCTCTACGCAGTAACCCGGCAGGGAACGCAGCAGAGCAAACTCCTCTAGTTCTAATTCGACCCCATTCAAACCGATCGAACTACTGCCGACAGGTCGGAGATCTGTTCTGCTCGCTCAGTCTCCCGATCTTTAGTCCCCAGTCAAATAGCACGACCATGACCTCATCCCCCACAGATGCTAGCACCCTTGAAATTCATCCTCTCCAGGAC
>NZ_JADEXN010000099.1 GCF_015207075.1 Zarconia navalis LEGE 11467 | reverse complement strand
ACCCAAACCCTAACCCTGCGCGGCGATCGCGATAAACTCAAACAAGTGTTCGTCAACCTGGTGCAGAATGCCTGCGATGCCTCCCCTGCCGGGGAAACCGTCACCTGTCGGGTCGAGTGCGATCGCCACATCCACGTGCAAATTGGCAACGGCGGCGAACCCATCCCGGCAGATGTGATCCCCAAACTGACGCAACCCTTCTACACCACCAAACCCTCCGGTACCGGGTTGGGATTGGCGATCGTCAAACGAATCGTTGAAGCCCACGGCGGAGAACTCTCGATCGCCTCCGATGCCCAGACGGGAACCACTGTGACGGTGCGCTTGCCCGCAATGGGTTCTCAATGAAGTCCTTCTCCCCGTAATGCCAGACAAGAGCGTTCAATTTGGCAAACATCTCTCCACATCTGTACGACCGATCGCCTTAAAGCGATATAAAACAGACCTTTTAGTCACATCGAGCGGTGAAATTTGAAGACTTCGAGTTCTGACCTTTGTCAGTCAGCCAGAACGAACCATTCAATATCGTTATTCTACCGACAAAGAATCGAAGCAATTATTGGCTTCAAACTGTTGTTGTATTTCCCAGTTCAAGGGGTGACAAAGAGGTTTATTGTAGCCTGAACCCTACTACCTGTGTACGTACCCTTTCAATTGTCTGGAGTCTACCATTACGAAAACCGCTGTAAGCAAAACTCAGGTCTTTTCGCATTGTATTCGTCATATAAAATTGCGAATACTGTCCGCCAGAAAAAAAGTCGGGCAAGCTAAACTTACCCAACTTTCATCAATGTTAGTGTTACTTCGCAGTTGTAATGCCTTTATCGACAACTACCAAACATATTCTTCTTGGATAAGAGTACGACCTTCATAAATTGCCAAGGTAGCGCCATTAACAATGTATGTATAGTTGCCATTGACGGCGACGTAACCCGTTCCTTCTTCCACGTAAGCGGGTAGCGTGACGTAATTTCCACTCCCTTTTTCAATACCGTGATAAAATAATCCTTCTACGGTACAAATATAAATCCAAAAGCCGTTTGTTTCGTAAAAAGCCACCTGTGGCGTACCACCGGCACTATCGGGACAAAAAGACCGAGCTAGTTGTAGCGGAGCCGTGCTTGAATGGTTACCGGCAATGTCTCGATCGTTATTGAGAGTGGTTGCCCCAGCAAAAGGACTCAAGAAGAAAAAGGCGATCGCACTCAAACTCGATAGCTTCCCGACAAATTTATTCTTCATGTAATTTGACACAATCTGAGTAAAGTGATAACTTATGCTTCAGCTCGAAAAGATAGAAACATAAACTCAAAAAAAGAAGCTCGAAAATAAACAATCGATCGTCAAAAAAGAAGCTCGCTCATTACCAATAATAATGAGAAAAAGAAAATAATATTTGACTGAGTTCGATCGTACTTTCCTGCTACCTCCATGTTATTTCTGGATTTTTTTGATGTCAATCAAACCGTCGGAGCTTGACGGACATTCGATCGAGTAAAAAGTTTTCCGAACCGTTAAAATTCTGTTAACTGTGGCTGTTGGGTTTTATACTTCTGCCGAACCTACAGGGTCTAGATTTTTGAGTCGCGTATATCTAAGCGCAACCCGATCGACGATCGCGTTCCACTCCAAAGTTCGACTCAGTGCGCCCATTGCTGCAAAATATACTCGTAAAATCGCTCCGTATCGACCCGTTTCATCGCCTGAATTTTACGTCCCCCCGGCTGCACCTTCGTTCGGCCTTGACTGCATCCCGTCGTGACGATTGCCGTTTCCACTTCCTCTAACTGGTACAACTCGGGACGTGCCAGATAAGCCGTTGCTAAGACATCCCAGAAATAGTAGTCCTGGGGAATTGCCAGAGCGTAACACTGTCCGGCGAAATCGGAGAGGGAATAGCGACGTTGTCCGGCGATCCGGCGTACGAATTCCGAAGTCACCGGAACGGTGTTGGTGATATCCAACGAACACAGCACGATCTCAATTTGAGTTTGCCAGACGCGATCGATTGCCATCGGGTCCCAAAAAGCGTTCCACTCCGCCGAGCCGTCATGTCCCGGTTCCCATACCGATTCCACATTTCCCGGCACGTTCAGCGCACCCCCCATCCAAACAATTTTCTCGATTTTGGCTTCGATGTCCGGAGCCATCTCTAGTGCTGCTGCCACAGTAGTTAAGGGTCCGGTGACCATCAACGTTACTGGGGCGATTGCCTCTCGAATCGCGCGCACCATCAGCGCTTGTCCCGATTCGGCCAGCAGAGGAGTTCGCACTCGACCATTTTCGTTGAGAATAGGCAAATGGTCGATAATATGAGAATCTCGGCGGTAGAGGGGAGGAAAAGGATTGATACCGCGCACGGTACTCGCGGCGACGGGAATTTTACTGCGATCGACCAAATCGAGAATTTTGCGAGTCACGCCGATGGCGGGTTCGATGTAGCAGTCTGCCGGAGTAACGACAATACCGATCGGGTCTACGTTATCCATGGTCATCAGTAGCAAAACCGATAGATAATCGTCTATGCCACCATCGTGGTCGAGAAGAACGAGGGATTTGGACATTGTGCGATAACGGTTTTTCGATCGAGCTACGGAACCCTGTTAGCTTACCAAAGTTTGAAATTTAACCCGATCCCCGTTTTTACCATCACGACTTTCGATCGAAATCGCTCTTCAATAGAACAATATGACGCAACCACAGAAAAATTTAGCGATCCGGGTGGCTCGAGCGCCTGTAGGATTAATCTCTGGGGCAACCTATCCGTTCCAAGCCCTAGTCTTGATGGTTCGCAATCCCAATTTGTGGGGGTATATTCTATTTCCCGTATTGGCAAATGCGATCGCCGGACTTGCTTTGTATGTCGGCTTGCTGCTACCGGGGTTGAAAGGGATCGATCGCCTGACTCTGACGCTATCGGCTCGTTTGTACCCACTGCTAGCCGATTTACCCCGGTGGTTGAGTTGGCTGACCGTTCTCGATAACGTACTCGAAGTTCTCTTGCAAATTGTACTGATTCTCGGGCTGCTGCTTCTGACGGGTTTCGTGCTGGTGCAGTTCGGGACAGTGCTGGGTTCGCCGTGGTACGGTCAGTTATCCGAACAGTTGGAGAAACTCCGTTTGGGAGAGGCATTTGTATCCCCACCGGAAGGATTGGGAAATGCCCTGCGAGATATTTGGCGAGCGATCGCTTTCGAGCTGAAAAAGTTGTTTCTAGTCGGGGGTTTGGGAGCGATCTTGTTGCTATTGAACTTGATTCCGGCATTGGGAACGGTGGCGGCTAGCTTTGGGGGAATTGCGATCGCCGCTCTAACTTTCGGTTTGGACTTTCTCGACGCGTCTCTCGAACGCCGAAGAGTGCGATTTCGAGAGAAACTAGCGACGCTATTGACTCAGTTACCCGCCAGCGGCAGTTTCAGTTTGGCGTGCTTCTTTCTCTGTGCCATTCCCGTGGTGAACTTTCTCACCATTCCCCTTTGCGTGGCTGGGGGAACGTTATTTTTCTGCGATCGCATCTGGCCAGCGCGCTTCGCCTCCGAAGGTGAAGTCCGTTCGGAAACGAAAACGCGTTAATTAGGTCGGCTGCTTTCACGCACTAGCGAGTGCCGCTCCTTCAAAAGAATCTTTTCCCTCAAGATAGCGGAGGACGGACTTGATGGTTTCTTCTTTTACCCATCCTTTGCGAACGGCGACTTCTCCAAATCGCAAGTTGGCTTGACTTTGCTCGGATAAAATTTCGTTAATTTGGCGATCGTTGAGGAGTTTTGCCCGCTTGAGATAATGTCCGAGGGGTTGGAGTCGTCCGCTATTGGCAACCTGTGGTAGATCCTCGGCAAAAAAGTCGATGGTTTCGGGCGCTAACCATCCTCGGTTGACAAGAATATCTCCAAAGCGTAAGCCATCCTCCTGAGTTTGTTGACATTTGAGCGCTAACGCTACCTGTTTATCGGAAATCAAACCGGCATCTTGCAAGATTTGACCCAACGGAACACCGGCAGCGACGGGTTCGGGGGAGAAGGGCGGTTGGAAAGGGGGCTGATAAAGATCGAGCTTCTGCTGGAGAAGCAGCCAGAAGAAAGGCAGATCGTCTACCAGATAGCGTTTCCACAGCCGCTGGGGTTCGCTTTGGAGTCGGTACAACCATTCGAGTCCCCAGTCGCTCATCCATTGGGGAGAGCGGGGTTTTTCTCCCGCTTCAAAGTCGATCGTCGCACCGATGGCCAAAAAGGTTTTAATATTTTTCAAGCGACCGTGATACTTCGCAAGCCAGTTTTCTTGCTTGGGTGCGCCCACCCCGATCGCGAGTACCGTTGCGCCCGACTCATTAATGCGATCGATAATTTTCTGGCACTCTAGCTCATTTCGTTCAAAGCCAAAGGAAGGGGAGTAAGCATCGACAATTATCTCCCAGCCGACTTTCTGGTTGATATTTTCTTGTGCTTTTAGCGCGACACCTTCAGCGGCTCCGAGCAGAAAGATTTTGGTATCTTTTTCCTCTTGTTTCTCTTCTTTTCTCTTGCAGTAGTTATAAAATTCAGGAAATAAGTCCGAACCTGAAATTTTTTCTCGAATCGGGGTTCCTAAAAACTTTGAGGCATACATGAGAACTTTGCTGTCGCACACTCGATAGTTCGAGGCTTGGTACGTTCTGTTGAAATCTCGATCTTTTTGTAGCTTAACGAGATGATCGACATTTGGTGTAAAGACAATTCCACCTCGATGATAGAGATTTTTTAGAAACTCTTTCATCGTAAAATTATCGATTTCAATATTGAGAATTTTAACTTTTTCTACCATTTCCATACTGCTTTTTAACCCCGAGCTTTTCGATCGAGTGAGATCGCATTTGCTCTCTTAAGTAATAGTCTCGCTTTCCAGTCTATCGAATTTTTTTGGCAGAAAATTAAAGTTTTCAAGAAGAAAGAGTATAAGAATTGCGAAAAGACTGTCTAGTTTAGATAGAACTGTCGATCGAGGGGTTCGGTAAATTCACGACTCGTAAATCTACAGATCTGAGGAGTGTTTCCCTCTATGGGTTACTCCCCCCAGTATAACAGAGTTTAAGGAGCGATCGGGGTAAACTTGGCAACGATCGCCATTACCAGCGGGCTGTTCTAGAAAGGTTTCCGAGGAATTACCTCCCGACGCTCTAAAACGAGAAAAAATGGCCAACTTACCACTGAAGGGACATCAGTTCGTCTCATTTTGGTATTTTGTCAGTAATTCATCGAGATAATCGAACCCATCCACACCAATTTCCGGAATGATTTTAGCTCGAGCTCGTCCTAAAAAATCCTGAAATTTGTCATCCCCAATTTGCCCGCGAACGATGGATAGTAAACCAGCAGATTGCCGCCATTCCACCGAATCAATTTGTTCCAATAAATACATTCCCAAGCAACCAAACGCGATCGCTTTTTCGATATTCTGCAAACCATAATACGCTTCGGCCAAATACGCAAAATTCAAGCCTCGCAGATATAAATCGCCTGAGTGTCGCGCAGCTTCGAGTCCCTGGAGTAAATGCTCGATCGCCGTCGAAAAACGAGATAGAATAACGCAAGCAATACCCAAACTATTCGAGCACAAAGCCTTACTTTGGCTATCTTGCAGTCGTTGGGAAAGCTCTAACCCCTGCTGCAAGTATTCGATCGCCCGTTCGTATACCTGGGGTTCCATTTGCTCGAGTTGGTGCGCCGAAAAGACCTCGCTGTAGCCGAAGTTCGCCAGGGCATTCGCCTCACCGGCACGATCGCCCACCTGTCGTGCCAGAATCAACGCCCGTTGCGCGTATCCGATCGCCTCGCGGTACTCCTTTTGGGCAGCATAGATGCGGCTGAGGTGGTTCAAACTCGCAATTTCACAGGGGCGATCGTCCGCCGTTCTCGAAATCTCCAAGGCTTCTCGATGAAACGCCGCGGCGCGATCGTAGTTCCCCAAGGCTTTTTGAGAATAGCCCAGCAGCGTCAGCACTCGCGCTTTTTCCTGAGTGCCCTCCACTTGACGCAACGGCAGCGCCAAATACTCCCAGGTATTCTCCAGGCGATCGCCCGAAAAAGAGGCAAATACCCCGCCATACAGGGGAAAATCATCTCGTTGGGCAAACGTCCGCAAAATTTGCAGCATCATTTGAAAGCAGCCCCCACCCAGGGGAGATCCTGCCGCCTCGAATGCCTCCGAAAGCCGACCCCAAATTCCTGCAAAAATAAGATAGGTACTCAAAGAGAGTTGCTTTCCCATCTTCACGTCGTAGGGTTGCTTGTCGAACCAAGCCACCAAACCCCGCTGTAACCCTTTGAGTAGCAGCACCAGTTCCAGCCAAGCTTCGACGCTGACATCTCCATAAATCGCCCCATCTTCCAAACCGCGATCGCGCGCCAGGCTGGCAAACAGTTGCTGGGGAAAATAGCTGCTGACTTTTTTTGCCCACGTCGCCCAGGGTTCTCGGGCAGCGGCAGCCCCGCCAAACCCCAGAGAAGCGCCAGCCCCCTTGTAAATCCAGCTAATCAAATCCCCCTCAATTCCGGCAAAGGCATCCAAACCTTGCGTCAGTCCCCGCGCCAGTTGCCCGAGTTGGCGATCGTTCCGCGTTTGAGCCTGGGCTTGTAGAGATCGCGCCAGTTGGCGGATTTGTTCCGAGTTGAGTGCTCGAGCCTGGTTGGGATCGAGCACTTGTAGAATAGCCGTGAGGCGATCGTCGGGTTCGGCATTAAGAATTTGCACCGTTGCTGTAGAGATCGCCGCATTGTCCTGATTTTCTTGCTGCCATCGCTGCCATTGCGTCTCGATGGTTTGCAGGGCTTTGAGGATGCGGCTGGCTTTGATTTTCGTGTCGAGTTGGGCTTCGGTACTGGCAATGCGATCGGCCAGACAGCGCTCGAAAATCTCCCCCGTTCCCGATCGAATCTCCCGAACCAGCCGTTGGTAGACCTGTTCTTTGGAGCGAATTTTGCCTTGGAGGGTGGTCTCGACGAGGCGATCGATAACATCAAAGTAACGATCGCGCGGGGAGTCGGGGGTGGAATTTGTCATCGAACTGGCTGTGGGCGTAATAGATAAGTATAATAGCGAATCGACCTCCCCACTCTGCCTTCTTTTCTCGATTTGCCAAATTTGCCAAGTTAGCGAGCTGCGCACCCCACGCCTCACTGGGTCGCGCTTACACTCCAATAGCAACCCGATGGCTTAGCAACGCTTTCCAAGTTAGGGGATCGGCACTGCCATTGACAGTCAAGCCGCGCTCTGTTTGAAACTTCTCAACCCCCCACTGGGTACGAGCGCCAAAGATTCGATCGGCAGACAGAGTATACCCGATCGCCTGGAGAGTGGTTTGCAAGTACTCCACATCCGGGCCGGCACTCCCCCGTTGCAGGGTGGGGGGAATCAGCGCTTTCCAGGTCGTCAGTCCAACAACTCCATTAATGCTCAGACTGCGCCGTTGTTGAAATGTCTTCACCGCGCCTTCGGTACAGACCCCGAAAATGCCATCGAGATCCAGGGTAAAACCGAGTTGATTCAGGCGCGTTTGCACGACTTGGATATCGCGTCCGCGATCGCCGCGACGCAGGGTGGGAAAGGCAGAGGCAACGGAGGTTTGAGGGATGCGGGTTTGAGAGATAGCAGTCATAGCGGTAATCCTCGGTGCTGTTGATGTTTCTAACCTACAAACTTCAACCCAGACACCGTGCACTTATGATGCCACTTCCTCGAATTCGACAGGATTTGAAGAGACACAGATCGACTCTATACCGCTAGAATCCTTATATTTTAGTATCCGTACCAATGGGGGGTACGGTGACGGTTGGGAAACCGGTTACTGCTTGAAGATCGGACCGGAGATCGATCGGAACCTAAAAGGCATACTCGGTATAATATCGGTATAATAGTAGTCTTCTATGACAATCCGGATTTTTCAAAATGCTTGGTTTAAACGGTTTGCTCGGCAGGAAAACATTGATAAAAGCGTTTTAATAGACGCGGTTTCTCGTGCAGAAAAAGGAAGCGTTGATGCCAATTTAGGCGGTGGAGTAATAAAACAACGCATCGCACGAGCCGGACAAGGAAAATCAGGTGGATACAGAACCATCATTGTTTTTCGTAGAGAAAGCCGAGCATTTTTTGTTTACGGTTTTGCAAAAAGTGACCGGAAAAATATTACTAGGAATGAAAAAGAAGCATTTAAAGAAGCAGCCTCAGAGCTTCTTGCCCTGTCAGAAAAACAGATATAAAGCTTGATAAACAAAGGCAAATTGACGGAGATAGAACCATGAGTACACCCGAAAAGCAGTACCGTTCAGATGTGTTTGCCGCCATCCACGAGACGATGGAAGCATTGCACGACATTGACGCAATTAACACGACAACCATGCGCCAGTTCGACGAAACCTGTCTCGAACCCGTTCGAGAATTAACCGGCGATGATATACGCACCTTGCAAGAACCCGAGAATGTCTCGCAGCCCGTGTTCGTCGATCGCCTGAACGTTTCACAAACCCTAGTTTCCGATCGGGAAAGTGATGTAAAAAAACTGGAGGGCTGGCTTTGCGCCTTCTGAGTATTATTAAGAAACGCGGCTTGTCACTTTTGAAATAAGTAAGTCTATTCCCTCACCGCGACAAGAGCTTGCTAAACTAGCGTCTACTCGCGTTTGGAGGGGATATGACCGCAGTAAAAATTTCCGTTCCCGGTACGACGGCCAATATCGGACCGGGGTTCGATTGTTTGGGTGCGGCGCTGACACTGCACAATCACTTTGTATTTTCGCCTCTGGAGGGGACTGATTCCACTCTCGAAATTCGCGTGACGGGTTTGGAAGCCGATCGCGTCACTGCCGACGAGAGCAATCTGGCATATCAAGCGTTTGCCAAATTTTACCAACACCTGGGCAAAACGAGACCACCCGTGGCGATCGAGATTGAGTTGGGCGTTCCCCTTGCCCGAGGGTTGGGCAGTTCGGCAACGGCGATCGTCGGCGGGTTGATGGGAGCGAATCAACTGGCGGAGAAACCGTTGACTCAGGCAGAATTGATGCAGTTGGCGATCGAGATTGAAGGACATCCCGATAACGTGGTTCCCGCATTGCTGGGGGGTTGCCGCCTCGCCGCATCGGAGGGTTCCCACTGGCAAATTTGCGAGATTCCCTGGCATTCGGACATCGTTCCCGTGGTGGCGATTCCCGATTTTGAACTGTCTACGGCCGAAGCGAGGAAGGTACTACCCACCGAATACAGCCGCGCTGATGCTATTTTCAATCCCGCCCATTTGGGGTTGCTGCTGCGGGGGCTGGAGACGGGCAACAGTGACTGGTTGCGGGTGGGAACCCTCGATCGCATCCATCAACCCTATCGGCAAACCCTCATTCCCGGTTACGACGCGGTGCGGCAGGCGGCATTGGCGGCAGGGGCATACGGGATGACCATTAGCGGGGCCGGGCCGACGTTACTGGCCCTGTCTTCTCCCATCCAGACAGCAGAAGTCACTTCGGCGATGCGGACAGCATGGCAAGGTGAGGGGATTACTTCCACAGTGCGATCGTTGCAAATCGATCGTTCGGGGGCAACGGTTGGCTAATCTTAAATTTGGTTGAATACGCGCGCTTCACCGTGAAGTGAGCTGAGGAAGCTGGGGGAGCTGGGGGCACAACGACCGACGAGCGCGACCGGGGGAGACCCCAAAATCCGGGTTTTCAGTCGATTTATGAAAGGGTGACAAAGTGAATACAACCTTAACTTGTCAACCATGCCCGCACCCTTGAAACTCGTTACTGAGTTGGTGTCGTCACAAAATTTGCAAAGCTCAACTCGTTCGTGCGGTTCCACTGATAAATCTCATCTCGGAACCCCTTCCACTGCTCGTACACCTCTTTAAAAATGCCATCCTCATTGGCATTTTCCTCCAATAGCTCGATCGATGCTTTTTGTGCCGCCGCTAAAATCTCTTGGCTGTAGGGGGTCAATGTTACCCCCTCATCCACCAATCGCTTCAGGGCAGCACCGTTGCGGGCATCGTACTGAGCGAGCATATTGAGATTGGCCTCTTTTGCTGCCGTCTTAAAAACTTCCTGATATTCTGTGGGTAGCCCATTCCACTTGCCCAGATTGATTAAGACATCTAACGTTGCTCCCGGTTCCCACCAGCCGGGATAGTAATAAAATTTAGCCGCCTTGTGCAATCCTAGTTTTTCATCATCGTAAGGCCCAACCCATTCAGCTGCATCGATCGCACCCCGTTCTAGGGCTAGGAAAATTTCACCACCGGGGATAACCTGAGCGTTAACGCCCAAACGATTCATCACCTTGCCTCCCAATCCTGGAATGCGCATTTTTAAACCATTCAAGTCTGAGGTTGTTTTTATCTCGCGCTTGAACCATCCCCCCATTTGGGTTCCCGTATTTCCCGCCGGAAAACTGATGACATTGAAATCAGCATAAATTCTCTGCATCGCTTCCAAGCCGCCGCCATGATAAAGCCATGCATTTTGTTGTTGGGCGTTCAAGCCGAAGGGAATCGAGGTGGCAAATGCCAAGGCGGGATTTTTACCGATGTAATAGTAGCTGGCGGTATGGCCGACCTCTACCGTGGCTCCCTGAACGGCATCGAGAACTTCCGTCGCTGGGACAACTTCCCCCGCCGCATAGGGGGTAATGGTGAACCGTCCGTCTGTCATCTGGGCAACGCGATCGCAGACGGTTTGCGCGCCACCAAAAATCGTATCGAGGGAAGTGGGCCAACTCGTCGCCATTTTCCAACGCACGGTGGGAAGTGTTGCCCCTGCCCCTCCTGTATCGGTGGCACTTCCGCAAGCTGCTAGGGTTGCAGCACTCGCAGCACCGACGGCCGTATGGCTGAAAAATTGTCTCCGTTTCATATCAAAATTGGCGAACCGGTATTTAAAAAACAGGTATAAAAACTAGCTGTAGTCTACGACACATCGGTGGCTTCTAGGGGGTCGATCGATTGTCAGCCGCTCAAAAACTCGTATCCAATCCCCCTTGATGCTCGCATTTAAACTCTCGCTGTCGCCACGTTGCCAAATTCACGGCAGCGAGGGGTTCGAGATCGGGACAAATGGGAGAATAAATTTGAGAGATACCCGCCCACAGGAGACCGCGAAGGGTATCGATGAGGATTTTGGGCAAAGATTCCTGATTTCCGGGAACCCCCGTTTCATCCACTAAATCGGGTTGGGGAGGTAATTAGCTTGAGGTGGCGAACGTCCCATCGTTTTAATATGGGTTGGGCGAAGTAGAAGTTGCCAAAAGTGGAGTTGGCGCAATTTTCTAGCCAAACTTTTTCGATTGGGGCCCTTTCTCGCTGAAAAACCAGCAGAATGCAAGGATCGTCAGATCCTTTGGAAATGAGGATGGGGATATCAGGGTATTGAGTGGCCAAGCGCGCCGCGTAAATCTCTCGCTGGATGCTGCCACCCAAAACTAGAAAAGCATCAACCTCGCCAGCCGCTGCGTTACGCAATCTCAAGCCATTGCCCAGCCCGAAGCTCAAGAAAATTGCGATCGCAACTAATAAAACAAGTTGTAATCCTCGTTTAACGATCGGGTATTTTTTTCGCGTCATCTCAAATCTGAATCGTTATTGCTAAGGATCGAAGATTTAATAAGTTCTCCCCTCTCGGGAGGGGTTGGGGGGTGGGTTCCCTTCGCGCCAATTGCACAGATTCTTAAATTCTCATCCCTAAGAACTCCTGCCGACATCTTTCTTCCCTGGCTTCTGGGACTGAACTCATCCACAAATACGAGCGATCGCGAAATTTTCTATCCACCTACTCCCATCCACGCACGGTTTTGGTA
>NZ_JADEXN010000098.1 GCF_015207075.1 Zarconia navalis LEGE 11467 | reverse complement strand
ATCCTTTTGTGTTGCTCACGGAAGCCTCCCTCAATCTTGCCGAAGACGAAGAACTGATCGATTTACTCGTCAAAGCCGGTTTCGTGAAGATATTCATGGGGATTGAAACTCCCGATATTACCAGTTTGGTCGGCATTCACAAACTCCAAAATACCCGCCAAGACCTCATCGAATCTTGCCATAAAATTACCGAACGAGGATTGCAAATCATGGCCGGATTTATCCTCGGTTTCGACAACGAACGCCCCGGCGCGGGAGGGCGAATTCGGGCATTTATCGAAGAGACGGGCATTCCCCAAGGGATGTTCGGTTTGCTCCAAGCCCTCCACAACACCGCCTTGTGGCAGCGTCTCAAAAGCGAGGGACGGTTGCGCGATGGGTTGGCAACAATCCACCAAGGATCGATTATGAACTTCGTACCCACCCGCCCCGTCGAAGAAATCGTCCGCGAATATATCCAAGCCTTCTGGCACATCTACGAACCCCTCCCCTATCTCAAGCGCACTTTCAGCCACTTCATGAGAATGAAAAACTGGCGGGGGAAACACGATCGCCCCTTCACCTGGCACGAGTGGCGACTGTTGCGAGCAATTTGCTGGCGGCAGGGGGTATTGCGTTCCACCCGGTTCCGTTTCTGGTGGCAACTGGGGGCGATCGCCCTCAAGAAACCCCAACTGCTCTACGAGTATCTTGTGGTGTTGGGGATGGGGGAACATTTCTTTAAGTACCGCCACGTTGTCAAATCCCAGCTACTCGAACAGTTGGCGGTATTGCAAGGGGAAGACACTGCCGCAGTGTTGGCAACACCCGTTCCTGCTTTGTATTAGACATCTGGGGAATGGGGAGACGCGGACTTAGATTTCCTCTATCTCCGCGTCTCCCCATCTCCGCTTTGTCCTGTCCTGAAACCCTTATCTTATCGCTGCTGAGATTCGATCGAGGATGTTTCTTCGAGCATCCGTTCTTCTAAATTCCGATCGTTTTGGTGGACGCAACTGTAGGCGATCGCCTCCATTTCATCCGTACCGTTGGCGATCGTTCCCCATACCGGAACTCCCCCCGCCTGTAACTGAGCCAAGGCATGCATTGTGGGCATTTGCCGAGTCCGATTCAACCTCAGCGCCACGATCGCCCCATCCGTCAGTGCTGCGAGTAATTGAGCGTCGGGATATTGCCGCAATGCCGGAGTATCGTAAACGACCAGATCGAAACTCTCCCGCAGTTGAACGACGACTTCCTTCATTTTGACCGATGCCAGCAGTAGGGAGGGATCGGAATGCACGCGACCGGCACCTAGAATAAAAACATTATCGCTCCAAGGCGATCGCTCGATGGACTCGTTAAAATTTAGATCGGAGAGGATGGCATCGCTCAAACCCGGACGATTGGCAGCGTTCGTCCGGCGATCGAGGGTGAGATGACGCAAGTTCCCATCCACCAACAGCACCCGCATTCCCGAAGCAGCCACGGCGATCGCGAAGTGGCGGGCGATCGTTGAAGTTCCCGCACCCGAGTCCGGTGCCAGCACGACTAGCGATTTCAACGGGCGATCGCTCATTTCCACCAAACGACTCCAAAGAGCGCGAAACGCCGCCTGAAATGCATAGGAACCCCTAGCAGAACGGCGAAAATTCGTTTTCGGCGCCAGGGCGAGCATTGGCAGGCGGGTGAGTTCGGCAACCTCGCGGGGCGATCGCCACCGCGTATCGAGGCGTTCCAAAGCGATTGCCACCCCAATGCCCAACCCCAGTCCCAGCAATCCGGCGATCGCCACGGGTAAGGGTATCCTTTTTTCCGGCAGAGGCAGGGGGCGACGAGAGTCGTCGCGAGGAAGATCGGGTTCGGCCACAATTTCGATCGACGATGGAGATTGCGTTCGGGCTTGGAACTGCAATGCCGCGCGCTGACTCGTCAGTTCCTCCAACTGCTTCGTGGTGTCTTGGAGGGCTTGCTGCAAGTTGGCATAGTCTTGCATCATCCCCGGAAACTGCTGCACTTGCGCCTGAATTTCCCCCACCTGGGTGGATAGAGCTTCAAGATGCACCTTCAGCACTTGGACTTGGTTGGCTGATTCCACCAATTGCCCCGTTAGCGCCAAGCGAACGGGATTGGGTTCCTCGCCATCTGAAGGAAGTTTGGATGTCGCCAATTCCGCCCCCAAAATATTGCGCGCTTCGCCTTGCAACTGCACCGCGAGATTCTTTTGCTCGTCTCGCAACACTTGAATGGGCGGGGTTCCTTCCTGAAACCGAGTCAATTCCCGAGCAATTTCGCTCTCGACATCTTGAAGTTGGGTTTTAATGGCTTGGTAGGGTTTGTGCTTCGGTCAGTTGCCGCTGCGTCTGGCTGCGGTCTTCGGTGAGTTTGCTCAGCCGTTCGAGGACTTGGGGCACTTGAATTTCGGGATCGATGGCGTAGCGGGTTTGAAACGCTTGGAGTTCGCCCTGCTGCTGCTCTTTTTGGGCTTGCAGTTGCGTCAATTGACTCTCGACGTAGGCGAACAACTGCTCCCACTGAGTTTGACGAGCGCTGCGATCGGATTGGAGGTAGGTTTGGGCTAGGGCATCGAGCATCGCCAGCACGACCTCGGGATCTCGGTTGCGGTAGCGCACTTCCACAATTTGGGTCTGGTCGATGCGATCGAGACTCAATCCCTCCGGCCAGTTCTGGGGCGCGAGTTCCGGGCGTTTGAGTTGGGACAGGGCTTCAGACAGAAGTTTGGATCGCTCGAGTAACGCGATCGCCGTGGCGCGATCTCCACCGGATGTAAGAGTTTGAGGAACCACCGGCAATGCCCCCTCCGGAACTGCAGAACCATCGAGCAGCAGCTCGAACCGACCTTCGTAAATGGGGACGTACTCGGCGTGCCATCGCCATGCCGCGATCGCCACCACCGATGCCGCGACCCCAAGCGTAAAACCGATCCGACACCACCATCGCCTCGATTGGCGCGATCGGGACGCAAACTCGAAAGAGCTTCGAGGGGGTGTTGCCTCTCGGTAAGACGGCAAAATCCCAGAAGACGGGAATCGATTCATCATGAACTTAAACGCGCGATTTGGCAAAGATTTCAACCCAACCACTCAAACCCCAACATCGGGCACGAGCGATATCCCCAATTCATATCTTTCATATCAGATCCGGTCAGATCCGGGTAATTGACCGCAAGGCGCGCAAATTCCACGAGTCGCTGTTTCCCCCAGCAACGCCTGCTTTCCCAGCTTTACACCCCAATTACGGTTATTCGACCGGATTCGATCTTACTCCCCAAGTCTCTCGAAGCCGTCCGTAGAAAAATACGACCGACTTTTATTTTTCGCACCCCAAGCGGCTCATCGAAAGCTAGAAGAGCTAAAACGTTTTTTGCAATCGACGATTTGTGGTGTCAGCCTTTAGCTTCAAGTGGTGTATCTATTGTACATTGCTTGTATCTTCCCAACTGCGATAAACTGACTCAAGCTAGTAGTTACAAATTTTCGCAATATTGGAATCGACCCGCTCTTAAACGTTTCGTCTTGCGCGCGCGCCTTCAACTCGAAGGATTCGGGTTCTAGCAGCACTCTGAAGCCTGCGGATCGCTCGTTGAGCCAACGTAGGTCACAAGAGCATTGCCATCCTTTGTGCTTTGCGCCTTCGTGCGATCGGACCTCTTGCACTCAACCGGTGAGTGTCCTGACAACTACAAGCGCGTAGAATAACGAGCTAACGTTGCAGGTAGCTTCTACTACCATAACTCGGATTAGCAACTATGACGGGCAATCTTTCCCCAACCTCAACAACTCAAAGCAGACCGGGAGTTGTGACCTACCCCCGTAAAGCGATCAAACATATCGTTGCTAAGGGAATTTCCGGGTGTATGACGTTTCACGATCCTTTAGACCCAACGATCGGTTGGAACCTTTACGTTCGCCGGGGTCAATTAACCTATGCCACCAGTGCCGGACGAAAAGCCGAGCGCTTGCGGTGTCTGGTTCGCAGCATCCAGCCCGAACTTTGCGAACTGAAGTTTCCCGAACTAGAGAACGAGTATACGATCGTTTGTCAGTGGTGGCACAGTTCGGGATTGCCCATGGCTCGCCTGCGCCAACTGCTGATGCGACTGAGCTTGGAGGCGATCGTCCAAACCCTTGCCCTGCCCAAAGCCTCTGTTGAGTTTAACAAAACCCGCAAGATCGAACCGATTCTGATCGAAACGCCTTTGACACAAATTCCCTCTCCCCTGTGGCAAATGGCGCTGCAATGGCAGCAGTGGCGAAAGACACTGCCCTCGCCTTTTTCTCGCCTCTACCTCGAGCCGGAAAAGCAATCGGCGTTTCGAGAGTTGTGGCAACAGTATCCCTACCAGTTTAAAGGCAAAAAAGAAGGGGAGCGCTTTGCCATGCGGTTGATGCATTTGCTCGGAAAGCAGCTTTCAGTCTATCAGATCTCCTATTTGTTGAAGGTGTCGGCTCAAAATCTGGTGGCCTGGGTGCAGCCGTTGGTGAGTGCGGGGTTGGTGGTCGTTCTCGAACGGGAAATCACCGAGTCGCCGCCGCGCGCCGAATCCCCCGCGCGGGAGACTTCGCCCCCACCCCTCGACACGGAACCCCGGCAGACGATCGCCTGTATCGACGATAGCAAAACCATTCAAAAACAAGTTAAAGGGATTCTAGAAATTCACGGGTTTGACGTGTTGGGCATTACCGAACCCGCCCAAGCCTTAACCTCCCTGGTGCGTCAAAAACCCGCCGCCATTCTAATGGATGTGAATATGCCCGACATCGACGGCTACGAACTTTGTAGTATGTTGCGCCAGTCCCGGCAACTTCGGGATATTCCCATTATCATGTTGACCGGTCGCGACGGCATTCTCGATCGAATTCGAGCCAAAACCTTGGGGGTAAATTATTATCTAACCAAACCCTTTAACCCCGATAACTTGGTAGGATACATCCATAAAGTTCTCCAAGGCTTGGCATCGGAAACTTAGATGGGTTTATAGAGAGGGTAAAGTCGCTCGAACCCGTTTTCTGTGGTCCCCAAAGCTCGGCAACCAAGCCTCGCCGATGAAATCGAAAATTGTTAACAGTGCGCGTACAGCCGATCGGCAAGCCGCGATCGCATAAATATTAAATATCAGGATGGCCCAGGATTATTTTAGAGTTCGAGTTTCGGGTTCGGTACAACTAGCTGTGCCCTTGAACCAAATTGAAACGGTTCTGCAAATCGATCGACGCTTAATTTGCCCGATTCCTGGAGTTCCTTCGGGATTATTGGGGGTGGTGAACCGACGAGGTATTCTAACCTGGGTGCTAGATTTGAGTCATTTTTTAGAATTAGAGCCACTGTCGGCGCCCCCAAATCGCAAGCTCGCAGCGATTTCTTTGATCCCAGCGGATTCGGATGCCGTACCCGACAAGCAAACGAGTCCCAAGTCCGTGGCTTGTATCGTCGAAGAGTTAGAAGGAATCTTTACGCCGCCCAAGATCAAACCGATTCGCAAGCGTCTCAAATCCAGGTTGCGACCGATTTTAGTCGATCTTGCCTATTACGAAAACTCAGGAATTGCTATACTGAACCCCACAGCCCTGCTTCACACTCTCTACACTGAGGCAAATCCCATCTAAATTATCGACCTCTGCGGCCTGAAGAATAGTGCTGCGGTTGCTTTTGAGGTCACGATCGCCACCTGTCCGCCGACCGATCGAATAAGAGCGAGAAAACGACCATGGATCGCCAGCCTAATTTGAATAGTTCAGCTCCAGACGACCCGACCGAATCCACCGCCAATGGGATGAATTCCCCAGAACCTCCCGCTAACCCTCTCGATCCAGCTGACGATCCACTGCTGGAAAAGCTCCTACAAGCCAATAGCTTAGAACAAGCTGGAGACTTAGAAGGTGCGAGAATCTTGTATGAAGAAATCATTGCCATCGATGTCTCGAGCGTCTGGGGAGCGAGCGCCAAAAAAGCTCTAGACAACCTGCCGCCCGAGAGCGACTTCGATGCGTCCGAATCCCCCGGCGATCTCTCGTCCCTCACCGCCACGGGGGGCGAGAATGCCTACCTCAACTCGGTCGCCTCCTTTCCACCCACGGGAAAACCCCAGGGGAACTCGACGGGAATTTTGGGCTTCAATTGGGCGCGAGAGCGGTGGAAGAGCCTCAGCGTCGGATTGAAGTTCAAAATCCTCTTAGCCGTGGCGGCGATCGTCCCGGTGGTAGCATTCGAGCGAACCCTCGTGTGGTTCGAGCGTCCCGTCGCCGAGTCGGAAACGGCAGCCGCGCCCAATGCAATTTCATACGAACGGGTCGTTCGAGCCAGATTCCTCGGTTTGGCCGTGGGTGCGGGAACCGCCCTGGCCTTGCTGCCGATCGCTTACGCCATTATCCGATCGTTAGAGTTGAACTTGCGATCGATGGTGCGATTTACCCGTGCCCTGAGCTTGGGCAATACCCAAGCTCAACTGAGCGTGACGACCACCGCCGACGAAGTGGCCGTGCTGGCGGAAAAACTCCAGGACATTGCCGATCGCATGGGAGAAAGCGAACGGCAAATGCAAATTGTCGAACGGGAACGAACCCAAGATACCCAAAAGCAAACCCAAGAAAAAGAACGACTCCAGCAACAAGTGATGGATTTGTTAGTGCACATCGAAGGCGCGCGAGCGGGGGATTTAACCATTCAAGTGCCGACAGTTGCCGGAGAAGTGGGGGCGATCGCCGATGCGTTTAATACCACCCTCGGTTCCCTAAAACAATTGGTCGAGCGGGTCAATACTATCGCCTCGAGGGTGACGCAGCAGGCCCAAACCAGCCAAACCTCCGTTCTCGAGTTTTCCAGCGCCACCTTCGCTCAATCCGAGAACTTGCAAAATACCCTTCGCACCGTGGTCGGCATTTCCGAGTCGATCCGACAAGTGGCCGGGACGACCCAAGAAGCAGCCACCATTGCCCGCCAAGCCACCAATGCGGCCCAAACCGGCGATACGGCCATGGATAGAACGGTGGAGGTCGTGGATAAGATCCGCAGCGCCGTCGCCAACACGGCTAAAAAAGCCAAGCGTCTGGCCGAGTCTTCCCAAGAAGTGTCCCAGATTTTGGCATCGATCTCCGGGATTTCCGAGAAAGCCAACTTGCTGGCGTTCAATGCCAGCATTGAAGCGGCGCGAGCGGGGGAACAAGGGGTGGGTTTTCGCCAAGTAGCCGACGAGGTTAGAGCACTCGCGGCTCAAGTGAGCGAATCTACAGCAGATATCGAACAGCTCATCAATACCATTCAAGAAGAAACCGCTGAGGTGATCGATGTTTTAGAACTGGGGACGACAGAAGTTGTTAAAGGCTCCGGACTGGTCGATCGAACCAAAAGGACATTACAGGATTTGACTCGATTGAGCCAACAAATCGATGGCTACCTTCAAGACGTCTCCCGTAATACCATCGACCAAACGGAGGCGTCCGAGCAGGTGAACCAAACCGTGGAAACCGCCGCCAAAATTGCGAGCGCCACAGCGACCGAAGCGCAAGGGGTGGCCGCAAAGCTGCAAGAATTAGCAACCGATGCCAATACCCTACAATCATCCGTGGCCCAGTTCCAAGTTCGCAGCAACGACCGCTGATGCAAAACGACCGCAATCGATAGCTTATAATTCTCAATTAAATAACGAAACTCTTAAAAAGTAAGGTCTAACGTATGAAGAGCGTATTTGTTGTTGAAGACGGTCATACCGAACAAGCCATGATTAAAGCGCTTTTAGGTCAAGCCGGATTTGTTGTTTCCGTCGCTAGTAATGTCGATGAAGCCTGGAATTGGTTACAAAACAACGCGCTACCCAATTTAATTGTATTGGATATTGTCATGCCTGGAAAAAGTGGTTTAGAGTTATGTCGAATGATTCAGGAACACGACAAAATGAAAGATGTTCCCATCGTATTTTGTAGCTCTAAAAGTGAAGAATTCGATCGCTTTTGGGCGCTGCGACAGGGGGCAAAAGCTTATGTGGTGAAACCCTATGCCCCGAAAGAACTTCTCGACACGGTATTTACGCATATTCAGTAAGACGATCGGTTGACGGTTTCCGATCTGAAGCTAGAGACAGACCCGGCCCCTCGATTGACTCATCTACCCCCAACTTCAACCATGTACGACTCGCGCAACAGTCTATCGACCACCTCGGATCGGAACGACCCATCGAAGATCGCCCCCGACTATTCCGATACCGCATCCGACGAACTCCTCAAAAAACTACTACAAGCCAACAGTCTAGAACAAGCCGGGGCCCTCGACGAAGCGCGAGAAGTCTACGAAGAAATTGCCGCCGCTGACGAAGCCGGACTCTACGGTGTCAGCGCCCGCAAAGCCTTAGCAACGATTGCCGACACCCCGCCCCAAATTCCACCTTCAATGAATTCTGGGGTCTGGGAGTCCGCCAACTCGACGGACGATGATGGTGGCAAAACTTCTGTCCGCGCGGGATTTCTCACCCAGTTCCCCCGAGGGATCGAACAACAGTGGAACAACCTGAGTTTTACCAACAAACTGACGGTGTTGCTCGTCAGTGGTGCGATTTTACCGGTGGCGATCGTCACCCAAGGATTGATCGGACGCACCCAAGCTCGAGTGGAACAAGAGTTTCGATCGCAACTCCAACGCACCACCTCATCCTGGGAAGAGGATTACGTGGTGTGGACGGAAGACGATAGCCTCACCGAAGCGGAAAATCTCGCCCGACTGGTTCGGGCCAACGGCATTAATTTGAGCGACCCGAAACAAATCGCCCAACGGCAAGGGTATTTATCGGCATTGGTCACCCAAGGGATTACCGCTGGCGATCGCCGCGCTGACGTGACTAAAAGCTTTCGCATCCTCACCGATCGCAGCGGACGCACCCTCGCCAAAGGAATTAAAATCCACGATTCGGCTCTCAATCCCGAAGCCTACCGCCAACCGAACCCCACGCGGGAGATCGAACCCTCAGAATTTATTGCCATAGAGACCCCCTCGAACGCGAACTTAGGGGATCTCGAGATCGTCCGACAAGTTTTGACGACCGGACAACCCCTGCGAGGCATCGAGCTAGTTTCCGGAGAAATTCTAAGCCGGTTGGGACTGGAAAACCAGGCTGAAATTCCCATTCTCTTGTCGTCGAGCAGCCCGGATCTCGCCCCGGCCCCCATCGGCACCTACGATATCGATGAAGGGAGTGCGGGATTGGCCACGGTGGTGGTATACCCGATCTCCCTCAACAATCAACTGGTGGGAACGGCGATCGTCGGTGTTCTTCACAACCGGCACTTTGCCCTCCTCGATACCTTCCAACAACTCGTCGATGCCAACTCCATTTCCGTCTTCGCCTACGACTGGCGAGTGAATACCAACGTCCCCGGTCGCGATGGCACTCGCGCTCTGGGAACCCTAGCCCCAAAATCGGTATCGAACCCCATTCTCGATCGACCCTTCAAGTCCCCCCAAACCGATGGGCAAGGAGACCGCGAACCCGGATTTTTCGATCGCCTGCTCGCCCAAGGGAACGAAGAACTCACCGATGATGGTAAAGGTCTTTTCCAAGAAGAAACCATCGGCAACGAGAAATACCTCACCTACTATCGCCCGCTCTACAACCATCAAAAGGAATTAAATCCTCAGGAGGCAAAACCCATCGGGATGCTATCGGTGGGTCGCTCCCTCGACGATTTAGAGACCCTAGTGGCCGAACAGCAACGGTTGGGTTTGCTCGTGGGGGGAGTCGTGCTCGTAGGGGTCATTTTCGCGGCGATTCCCATTGCCCGAGCCTTCGCCGGTTCCCTAACGGAGTTGGCGCGATTTGCCCAAAAAGTAGGTCGAGGTCAAACCGGGGTGCGGGTTTCCGCAAGCGATCGCGCCGACGAGATCGGCATTCTCGCTCGCGAACTCAACCAAATGGCGGTCGGCATCGAAGCCAACATCGCCGCGGTCAAGCAGCAAGAACAACTGCGGCGAGAAGAAGCCGGGCAACAGCGTCGGGAAAAAGAAAAATTGCAGCGAGGGGTGGTGAACTTGCTGCTCGAAATTGAAGGCGCCCAGCGGGGGGATCTAACCGTGAACGCCCCCGTGACCGAAGGGTCCGTGGGGTCGATCGCCGATGCATTTAACATTACCATCCGCCGCCTGCGAGATCTGGTGTTACAGGTGCAAACGGCTGCCAACCAAGTCAACGATCTGGCCGCCCGCAACGCTCCCTCCATGCAGCAGGTCTCCCAAACCGCCAAGATGCAAGCCTCCGAAACTCAAGAAACCCTGAAAACCGTCGCCCAAATTGGCGACTCGATCCGATCGGTAGACGAATCGACCCAGCAAGCCGCTCAAATCGCCCAGCAGGGTGCCAAAGCCGCTCAGGAAGGGGAAGATGTCATGGATATGACCGTGACGAGCATCGACAAAATTAGCGATGCCGTGGACGAGACGGCCAGTAAAGTCAACCGCCTGACGGAATCCTTCGGGCAAATTCTGCAAATCCTGACCCTGATTTCGAGTATTGCCGAACGAACCAATCTTCTGGCTTACAATGCCAGTATCGAAGCCTCTCGCGCGGGCGAAAACGGTCAGGGCTTTCGGGTGGTGGCCGAAGAAGTGCGCCGCCTCGCCGGACGGGCAACAGAAGCCACCCGCAGTATCGAACAGATCGTCGATGCGATCCAGCAAGAAACCATTGAGGTGCAGCAGGCGATGGAAACGGGGAAAGCGGAGGTGGCAGAAGGGACGGAGCTAGTCAACCAGACCAAACAAACCCTCAAACGCCTCGCCGAAATCACTCAAACCATCGATCGATACTTACAATCGATTTCCCAAAATACTACCACCCAAGCTCGGGCATCCGATCGAGTCAACCAGATGGTGGAACAAGTCTCGACCACCACTCAAAGTACGTCTGCCGAGGCCGAGGCGGTGGCGACTTCCTTGCAAGATCTGGCAACCCTGGCGACTTCCTTGCAGGAATCGGTCTCTCAATTCCGGCTCGAACGATAACCGAACGTTTTGGAAAGCGCGGAGACTCGAATGCTTTCCTGACCAGGGATCGGGCGATCTCCGAATGATGCGCTCTCGATCGCTTGCCACCGGGCCATCGGCCAAAACGCACGTTACTCAAATGTTTAACGCACGAATTTTGAAGACACCCATGAGCTTTGCACTCGACCCGGCCGTTCTCGAATCGATTACCCAAGAAGCCCGCCAGTGCTTTCTAGAAGAAGATGCCCCCGGCTATCTGAGCGTTTTGCAACAGGGATTGGCTCAACTGGCCGAAGACCGATCTCCCGATTATAAAGCCCTCATGAGAGCCGCTCACTCCATCAAAGGGGGGGCGGGTGTTGCCCAGATGCCCGCGTTGAGCCAACTGGCGCACAAACTCGAAGATTTGCTCGAAGCGTGGAACCAAGAGCGAATAGTCGAATTGGAACTGGCGTTGGGTTTGCTGCAACAAGGACTTGAAGAACTCGCTTATATGCTCGGTGCAGCTCAAGAGTCACCCAAAATTCTCGAGGCCGACCCGAACCTGCTCAAAGCCCTGACGGAATTTAACTCGTCTCTGGATACAGCGCACAGTCCCCAAATGGCTTCCCCACCTGCGAGTTCTTTGTCTGGAGCACGCATTAAACTGATTCAAACCGCCCTAGAATCGGATTTTGAAAACTGCCTGGAAAGCATCGACAAACTTCTGCAAGAAAAAGTCTCCACGGAGGCGATGCGGGAAGGATTGCTCGGATTGGTGGATGAAGGCATTCTTTTAGGGGAAGCTTACAGCTTGCCTTGGTTGGTGTCTACGGTCGAAAAAATTGCCGATTTGCTCGAACGTCCTCCAGTCAATTTGGCGCTGGAAGATTTAGCCCGTCAGGCAACGATCGAACTGCGGCAAGAGCGCGATCGATTCTTGCAAGAACTACCCGCAACTGACG
>NZ_JADEXN010000097.1 GCF_015207075.1 Zarconia navalis LEGE 11467 | reverse complement strand
GCGTTTTTTTAAAGTTTAGCGGTTGGGATTGGAGCAAGCAACGCATTTGAAATATTCGGTGATTTCATGACATTGGGTGACCCGTAGGGGCGCGCGCATTTGGCAAGTCGCTTGGATACCTCCGCGAGAATCAATCGCCCAAATGCTTCGCCCACAGCCCCGTTTGCCAACACCCACCCACAGTGTTTCAGACTTTAAGTTACACATCGCGTGAGTTTATAAATTTTAAGGAAAGACCCGATGCATTATAGAGCGATTCTAGATGAGATGTGAGACTAGTTTGAGGTATAAAAGCAACACCGCAACATGCAATACACACTAGCGGAAAAGGATTGGACGTTTTTCTTCAGAGTAATAAAAACGAAGACAGCTTCTCTCATCTCATTTGGAATTGCTACATACCACACTCTGCAAGTCTCGGAATAACAAGCCATAACGCACTCCAAATATCGACACCTCTATATCGATTTCTCAACCACTCGAATGAAGCTTGCCCTCCGCCCACCCTTCCAATCGTCGGTAGGTGTCCTACAGGAGAGTTTAGATGCCATGAAAGCTTAGACCCAGCGCTCATGTTTGCTTTCTGTTTACCTTCCTTCGCCAGTTGCCGGAGAACGCGCCGCAGGTTGTTGCGGGTGGGGCGCAGACTTTTATCGGGGGCATCGTCGGTGAAAGACAAAATGCGATCGAACTTTGCCTCGTTTTGGAGAAAATCCCCCACAGCACGAGCATCCTGCTGCCCGTAATCGAGGGGAGAGAGGTAGTCGTATTGGTTGATGCCAATGGCAACTGCCCAGTTTTTTGCCGTCATTTAGCCGTTAAGTTGCAAGCGTTGGAGAGAAGATGGATAAAGATGCAGCTACCTTAGATGAATTCTGACACATTTGCGCTGAAAACAAAGGAGAGGAATTTAGTAGCAGCCATTTGTAGGGTGGGCAGTTTTTCGGTGTGATTTTACCTTGACACTGACCATCGAACTGCCCACCCATCCCGACTGAGTTCTACGAAAAAAAAATGCGGTGGGCAACGGCAGATTGATTCTTGAGGGGAGAAAATCGATGCGTTCGCCTTTCCCACCCTACAGCTCATTGTCAATTGTCAATTGTCAATTGTCCATTACCCATCACCGCTTTTTCGGCACGAGTTTGAGCTTCAGACTCGTGGTTCCGGCAACGCCAGCCCCCAATCCCAGCACGCTCAGGGAGCCGTTAGCGGCAATCCCCAGGGAAACCTCCACTTCTGCCAGCTCCACAGATTGCAAGTCAGCTTGGGTCGTCGCTCGATTCACGGCGCGATCGAGAGTTTCGAGAATCCCGGCGAGTTCTCCTTCGAGATGTTCGACGCTCACCTGATGGAAGCTCAATCCCTCCGGAGCGCTGTCGGTGGAAGTTTCAGCAGTTTTGCTGTCGTCGTCCCAGTAATTGGAGGCAAGTCCGATGGGGTCTTTGCGCCCCGCTTCTGGCTTGGGGGTTGGGGAAGACGGACTGGCGGTTTGGGCGGTCACGATTTGAATGGTGTTTTTTGACATGGTTGGGTTCGATATTGCTTTCGATCTGGCGATTCTTGGTATGTACGGTAGGGGTAGTGCCCCTGTGCAGTGGTGTCAACTTAAGGTAATTTTTGGTTTGTCAATGACGCTTGATTCGTCGAAAAACCCGGCACGCGCGGGGGTCTCCCCCCAACCCCCCCGTCGGGGGACGAAACGCCTCCCGGTCGCGCTCGCCTGTCGAAGTGCCCCCTGCCGTACAAGAGAGAAATCGTTCGAGCATGGGTTTGATGGGGGTTGGAGAAAAGTACTTGACAATCGATGAAATTGCGTGTCTTTGACACCACTGTGCCTCTGTGCTTACCCCTTGCAGTTGGGTTAGTCGGGGGAGATGACTGGCAACTCTCCTCCCGTTTTCAAGCCCGACGAACATCAATCTGGTCATCCCACATCAATTCTCTGCTGACACCGAATTTTTTCGAGAGATTTTTCAAAATGATTTCAGTTCTACAATCTCCATCTCCGAAAAACCACAAATCAAGCGAATCACAAACCCAGATTATTTTTAAGCTCGGTAAGATTTAAAATTTTTATAGATCGAGGAATTTTACCGCCAAAAATAGGGCGATCGAAACCTCGAATTTTCAAGGTCTCCAGGATGTGGTAGAATTCAGGAAACAAGGGCTTCTCGTGTCTATTTTTCTCCTCATCGGCATTTTGAAACCCGAAAAGTACTGAAACTACGTCAAAAATGAAATGCGATCGCTCGAAACTAGCCGCGAAGAAATTCTCTTCGCGATCGAATCTTAGTGTGACAATTTAGCTGGGTGGCATACGCAAGCAACCAAAAATATTTTTTTGTGCAGTCATCTTACCGATTCGATCGTCCACCGACGATTCTAGATGCTAGAACATCAATCCATACAAAACGAGAAGATCCCACTCTACCCGATTACCCCGACTAAAAACATTCACCTGCAAGGCCGGGGAGACCGGGAAAAAAATACACAGTATTTCTGGTGTCCGCGCCTTGGTTAGCGATTGCGATCGCCATTCGCGGACATGACATCTCCCCATCTCCCGTCTGACCCGACTCCCAAAGCCCATTATTCCGAAATCGCACCGGGCACAAACGACTCGAAAAATTGAGCCAGATCGAGATCCTCCGAAATCGGTACGGTTTGTTCTACTCCCAAAAGATACAAACGTCGATCGATCAGGTAAACTCGAAATGTCGTCTCCGCATCCGGGGTACTCAAGCGGATTTCCCGACCGGGGCCGGAACGATCGCTCAACTGGCGATCGCCAGTCAACTCCGCTCCAAATCCAGACACCAAAGCATCCCGCACCTGAGCTAAAAGCTCCGATTCCCTGACATTCACCGCATCGGGGTAGTCGCCGTAAGCCACCAAAAACGACTCTTCCTCTTGTTGTAGAGTCACTCCCAGCAACTCTAGATCGGCCGCCGGAGTGACAAGAATCTCCGGGTTAGGAGTTACCGTTGGAGTTCCGGGCATCGCCACGGCGAATCGTCCGTTGTGGGAGGTGATTTGCCGCCATCCTGAGGTAGAATCATCGATGGTCAGCAAGTCCGGATCGTTTTCTCGATCCTCGTTGAGTCGTTCGATTTCCCGATTGAATTGTTCTTCTCCATCCTCAAAAAAACTGGGATCTCCGGGACGATATTGAGCCGTTGCATCCGGGATATTACGGAGAAGAATCGACAAAAACGCTATCCCCACCATAGTCGTTCGCATTAAACCGAAAGACCGTAATTTTTGAAAAATTTCTAAATTTAAGTAATTTGACGGTTTCATTTTACCTCCTAGGGGCTTCATCATTAATTTTACGTAACGTGCGATTTTCAAGAGAGTATTTTTCGATCGGGAAAACCGGACAGAGAGCCAAATCTAACTGTTCGTTCCGAAATAGAAAATCGAGTTGTATGTATCTATCGCCAAGATTCAAATACTGCAAAGGGGTGTCGGAGGCAGTTGCACGCCGCGTTAAGTTGCAATATTGACCGTCTGGGTTGTCATCCACTTGCTTTTATAATATCCAGCCCACCTTGAAGTATTTCCTACAGTCATCACCTATGGTCGATCTAGTTTTATTTTGGCATCGACGAGATTTACGAATCTCAGACAATGTCGGTCTAGCTTCCGCTCAACAGCTTGGTTCCAGAGTCGTCGGTCTGTTTTGCCTCGATCCCGATATCTTGCAACGGGACGACATTGCCCCGGCGCGCATTAAGTATATGCTGGGGTGTTTGCAACATTTGCAGCAAGCCTATGCCCAAGCCAACAGCCAACTACTGATTTTGCACGATCGACCTTCACAGGCCATTCCCGATCTTGCCACCGCTCTTAATGCCGAAATTGTCGTTTGGAACCGGGATGTGGAACCCTATGCCAAAAGCCGAGATCGGACGGTTTCGGAAGCCTTGCAACAAAGTGGCATTGCCGTCCAAACCTATTGGGATCGGCTTCTTCATGCCCCCGGCGATATCCTGACAGGCTCTCAAAACCCCTACACGGTATACACCCCATTTTGGAAAAACTGGAGTCGCCAACAAAAAGCCGATCCACTACCCTCCTTAGAAAAAGCGAGGGGACTCACCGCTGCCGAACTCGAAGCTGCGGAAAAAGTTGGTGCCGGTTCTCTTCCCAGTGCAGAAGGTTTGGGTTTTGTCTGGGATGCTCCCTTACCTCAAGAACCTGGGGAAATTGCGGCCCGAGAAAAGCTGAACCAGTTCGTCGAGAGTGCAATTTTCAAATACAGCGAACGGCGTAACTTTCCAGCCGTTGATGGCACTGCGGGATTGAGTGCGGCGTTCAAATTCGGAATCCTTGGAGTTCGTACGGTATGGGCACAAACCATTGCCGCTGAAGGACGCTGCTACAGCGATGAAGCCCGCGATAGCGTTCGCACTTGGCAGCAAGAATTGGCATGGCGGGAGTTTTACGAACACGTTATGTACTTTTTTCCCGAGCTGGCAGAGGGCCCTTATCGACCCCGATGGCAAAATTTTCCCTGGAGTGACGATCGCGATCGCTTTCAAGCCTGGTGCGAGGGACGCACGGGATACCCAATTGTGGATGCGGCGATGTGCCAACTCAACCAAACGGGATGGATGCACAACCGATGTCGGATGATCGTTGCTAGTTTTTTAACTAAAGACTTAATCGTCAACTGGCAGTGGGGAGAACAATACTTCATGCAACATTTGGTAGATGGAGATCTCTCGGCCAATAACGGGGGCTGGCAGTGGAGTACCTCGAGCGGTATGGACCCCAAACCCCTGCGGATTTTCAACCCAGCTTCTCAAGCCCAAAAATACGATCCCGAGGCAGAGTATATTCGACGTTGGCTGCCACAATTGAAGTCGGTAGATACCAAGTACTTGGTAACGGGACAAATTCCTCCAGAGGAACTCGATGGGTTAGATTATCCTGCCCCAATTGTCGACCACAAGCAACAGCAGCGTTATTTTAAAGAACTCTACCAGCAGACTAAAACGACCTAATTTGAGTGATGAGTGGAGAAGCATCGCAAGCTTTGCAATTTGGAAGAACTTGGCTCACTCTATTAAAGCCAAGTTCCTTCTCCCGCATTACGATCGGAGCGTGTTTTCCTTAAAAGGACGGCGATCGCCAAATCAAAAAATTGGGTTGAATCTTATTCCCGTCACCTACTCCACCGGAAGCCCTAATTTTAAGTTTCCCCCATCTCGGTACGGCTCGAATTCAAGCCGCAGTCTCACGTCGTCTTCGCCGATGAGAGTCTCGAAAACGGAATCGTTATAAAGAATGTAGGGAGTCGTCTCGGTCAGAAATCGCGCTCGAAAATTCGTCCTGCTGGTTTCGGGCGGAGTAGCAAAGGGGTTGGGAATTTGGGGGACGATACTATCAACTTCCCGCGTGGTTGCGCGGGGGACATCGTTGACGGTGTCAACGTCTTCGAGGGTTGGATTTTGTTGTCCCCGAACTCCCCGATCGAAAATGGTCGTTCCGATTAACATCCATCCTCCTAGGGCGATGGCGATCGCAAATCTTTTATTCATCCTGAATGCCTCCACCGAGATTCATACCGAGTATTGGGTGCCGCTCTAGTTTTTTGGATTACCCATTGTTTCAATCCTAAGTCAATCGACCCTGGAGTTCGATAGAGACTTTACATATCTTGTTCGGACTCCCCTGGTGGCTCGTTCGTGGGAACGCATTGCCAGACAGCCGATCGTTCTAGGTATGAAACGGTACGACCAGTAGCGGTATCAGAGCAACCAGTAAACCCGCCCATCTCCATAGACTCGTTTTTCCCGACGCGCTAGTTTCATCGAGGAGGGCATCGATGCGTTCTTCCAGACGACTTTGGGGGGCCAGACAACTGAAAGCCGCACAGAAGCTTTCCGACTGTTCCAAAGGAGATCGCACGACCAATAGCAACGATTCAGCCAGTAATAGAGGGTCTACTCGCCGCGCGGCCCATCGATCTGCTCGTTTTTCTCGCAGCAACAGCAACTCCTGCCACCAGGCTTCCGTGTTGGGCAGCCACGCAGTACAGCGGCGAATCCAGCCCAGCCAGAAAAAACAGAAGGTATCGCGGTAATATACATGGGCTCGTTCGTGGGCGAGAACGGCTTCGAGATGCTCGGCATCTAGGGTTTCGAGAAGTCCCCGACTGACGACTAACTCCGGCTGCCACAGTCCAATCTGAGCGCTAAAAGCGATTGTCGAGTCGAGAAGGCGACCGGGTTTGCCGGCAAATGTCTGCTGGGGATAGGTGCGAATTCGCCTTAGCGATCGTCTTGCTTCTCGGGCAAGGTGGGCGAAAAACAGCACCATGAAGCCTAGAAATCCCAGGGCGATGACGTAACTCGGCCAACCGTCGATCCAACCGACCATGTTACCTTGAGTGCCCATACAGGCGATCGCGACCGCCGTTGCCACCAAAAGTAGGGGGGAAAATAGAAAGCACATCAAGGCTCGCTGCCACCGCCGACCGTCGTCGAGGGTATCGTTTGGCACCGATAGTCTCATCCCCCAAGCCAATCCCACGGTCGCCAAAATCATCACCAGATGCATTATCGTTCCTCCCTTGCTTGGCGCGCGGCTTGCAAACGTTGGGCGATCGCCTCTAGTTTATCGAGGCTGGCGCGATCGAGACTATCGGCAAAAGCGGCGACGACATCGGGGTTGCCCACCGCGAGAAATTTCTGCAATCGATCGTGGGCTTCGATGGCTTGAGCCTCTTCCCGAGAAATCAACGCCCGCCAGAGAAACGCTCGCTTTTGCCTGTCGCAAGCCAACCAGCCTTTTTGGGCGAGGCGATTGAGGATGGTGGTGACGGAGGCGTAGGCGAGTTCTCGATCGGGATCGGCAAGAATGCGCTCGTGGATGTCTTTGACGGTTGCCGAACCCAGGGCTTGCACGATTCCTAAAATTTCGGATTCGAGCGGCCCTAGGGAAAGTTGCTTGGGACGGTAATCTGGCAGAGAAGCCATAGATTGGGGAGCATCAATTAAATATTTCTATGGTGTATTTTACCCGATCGAAGAACGTCCTCCGATTCGTTTTCAGGATTTCTCTCAATTTTTCGGTTTTTGAAAATTTTAGTCTGGCGATAAATTTAGGAAGAAAATCCAGATTCGATTTTGATTACGAAAGAACACTCTCGATCGATAATCTTGCTATCAAGAATCGTGAAATATTTTTATCCTTTATTCGCGATCTTAACTTGACCGATCGTCCTTTCTACAAACGCCAAACACACATACATTCATTCTGTCATTTACCGGATCTTTGTCACAAAACTTTGAGTTTGACACTTTGTCGTTTGACATTTCTCATCTCATTGCTAACCATAACCATTGGATACGTATTGCCCAAAATGAGGAGAACCACTTTGAAAAAGCTCATTTCCGTAATTCTACTGGCTTTTGCTGCGATAACCTTGACCTTTTCTCGTCCGGCGTTAGCTGCTGATGCCGGTGCTGGTAAAGCCGTTTTTGCGGCGAACTGTGCAGCATGCCACCTTGGTGGTAAAAACGTTGTCAATCCCATGAAAACGTTAGCCAAGTCCGACCTCGAAAAATATGGTATGGACTCTATGGAAAAGATTGTTTACCAAGTCACAAATGGTAAAAATGCTATGCCCGCATTTCAGGGTCGCTTGAAGCCCGACCAAATCGAAAATGTCGCTGCTTACGTTCTCGAACAATCGGAAGCGGGTTGGTAACCAAGTTTAGCTTGATTTTTGCCTGAGTGCATCCGAGCTCGCCCTAAAAATATTAAGGAATAAGCTATGTGTTGTTCGCTTAATATTTTCGGGGCGAAATTTTTATTTTCAAGGCTGATGCAACAGCCCTAGATGTAGGTGCGATCGCGGGGAGTTTCTCGACACGATGCCCCCAAAAATCGTAGATGGCAGCTCTTTTAGTACGGGAAAAAGAATCGAAAGCTCATATACTGTGGGAGATCTGTTAAATTTCGACCGACACTTTGCAAGGTCATCGTTTCAGATTTTTTGCAACACTTCTCAGACCTGTTTTGTTTTGTACTTAGGGTGGCTCTATATCAGTCCTAGATTTTACGATTTGTCTTTATGATAAAGTTGTTGGTTGGAAAAACTTTAGATCTTTTCGAGAACTTAGAGGTAAGCCTTATTCTACCTAGACTCAGATCGAGTTTCTGGAGAGATATTTTGTCAACAATCTTTTAAAATAACAGGGATTGTTGCTGTCGAGCGCATCCTAGGTTAATGCTATAGAGACAGTGCTACCGATCTCGCCTCAATGAGTCATTGTCTGAACCCCCAGTGCAAAAAACCGCAAAACCCTAAAGATTCCCGGTTTTGTCAGAGTTGCGGTTCGCCGTTGCGATTGGGCGATCGCTACCGGGCCTTCAAACCGATCGCCGTTGGGGGGTTCGGTCGCACGTTCCTCGCCGTGGATGAGTATAAACCCTCTCAATCCCTGTGCGTTATCAAGCAGTTTTTCCCCGCCTCAGCCCATGCCGCATTGCCTAAAGCCGCCGAGTTATTTCGCCGGGAAGCCTCGCGCCTCGACGAACTGGGAAAACATCCTCAAATTCCCGAACTGCTGGCCCATTTCGAGCAAAACCAACAGCTCTATTTGGTGCAAGAATGGATCGACGGTCGGGATTTGGAAGAAGAGTTGAACGGGAACGGCGTACTGGAGGAAGGGCAAATTCGCGACTTACTCCTTCAGTTACTGCCGGGGCTGCAAATCGTTCACGATCGCCAGGTGATTCATCGAGATATCAAGCCCGATAATATCATTCGCCGTCGATCGTCCCCATCTCAAGCCGAACTGGTTTTGGTAGATTTTGGGGCAAGTAAAGTGATGACAGCCAACCCGAGTCAGCAAGCGGGAACGACCATCGGTTCTGCGGGGTATACCGCACCGGAACAGTTGCAAGGACGGGCGGTTCGGGCTAGCGATCTCTATAGTTTGGGAGTCACTTGCATCCGTCTGCTGACGGGGGTATCTCCCTTTGAATTATTCGATGCGACCGAAAGTCGCTGGCGGTGGCGAGACTATCTTACTCAACCCGTCAGCGAACCCCTAGGGCAACTTCTCGATCGATTGTTGCAGCCGAGTTTGAGCCAACGCTACCCTAGTGCGGTCGATGCCTTGCAAGCAGTGCGGAATTTGCCGCCACCGTCGCCCCCCAACGTCACGCCGCCACCGGCGAACCCCTCTTTATTTAATCGATTGCTGGGGGGAATTCCCCAGGCGATCGTCGGTCAGATCGCTCAGGAATTCGGGAACGCGAACGGCGCTCTTTCTTTTTACGATCGGGCGATCGCCATTAACCCGAGAAATCACAAAGCTTGGTACAAAAAAGGCAATCTGTACGTCGAACTCGATCGCACCTCCGATGCAATTTACTGTTACCGAAAAACCGTCGAAATTCAGCCCAATTTTGCTGAAGCCTGGTATGCGTTCGGACGTTTATCTTACAAATCGCAACAATATCGCCAAGCCGTTGAAAGTTATCTCAAATGTTTGCAATTTCAACCCGACCGACCCGGTGTTTGGTTGTGTTTGGGGGTAGCGGTGAGCCAATTGGGGGAAGACCGAGAAGCCCGACAGTGCTTGGAAAAAGCTCGACAATTACTACCCGATAATATCGAAACTCGATCGAGACTCCTGTGGGAGGCGTGGGAAACCTTGTTGAAGTAACGAAGTCGGCATTGGAGAATCTATCAAAGTCACGAAATTTGAGTAGCAGCCTTTGAAAGGACGGCTTATCATATACACATCGAGCTTGCGGATGAAACTATGAGCTACTGTTTTAACCCTGACTGCCCCACGCCTCAAAATCCCAGTGAAGTCGAGATATGTCAGAGTTGCGGGTCGCCATTACGGCTCAAAGAGCGCTATCGAATTTTACAAAAGCTGGGTGGAGGAACCGATCGCCAGACGTTCTTGGCCATCGATGAAGATCGACCCACCGACCCTCGATGCATTATCGAGCAATTTCTCCCGAACGCCGCACCTTCACCTGGAATAATCGATCGCTTCGATGAGTTGGGACAACATCCGCAAATTCCCGCTCTGTGGGCATCCTTCAATCTCGACGACTTTCGCTACATCGTTCGCGAATATATTGAAGGCACGAATTTAGAACAAGAATTAGAACTCGAAGGTCGGTTCTGTGAGGCACAAATTCGCGAACTGCTCGCTCAAGTCTTGCCGGTTTTGCAACAAGTTCGCGATCGCGGTCTCGTACATCGGGACATCCGCCCAGAAAATCTGATTCATCGCGAAGACGGATCGATGGTCTTAGTGGGGTTTGCCTCGGCGCAACCCGGCAAATACAAATATCCCAAGCAAGTCCAGGAAATCTCCGGTTCGCCCGAATATGCTCCCCCCGAGCAAATCCGAGGTCACGCCGTGGCTAGTAGCGATTTGTATAGTTTGGGAGTTGTTTGTATTCACCTGCTGACGGATCTCGATCCCTTCAGCTTGTTCGATGCCCGCACCGATCGCTGGATGTGGCGATCGCACCTGAAAAGCGCCTCGGGCAATAATCCCGTCAGCCGCCACTTGGGACGCATTCTCGATCGGCTTTTAGCCTATTCCCCCAAAGACCGCTATCGAACGGCCGATGAAGTTCTGCAAGACTTGAAGGCTTCTCTGAGTCCGGTTTTTCCCGTTCCCCAGCCGAAAAAATGGCAGTTCGCCGCCCTGGGCGTTACGGCAATGGCTCTGGGGATGAGTACGTTGCATTCCTTCCACCGCCCGACGATACCCCGAACGGCATTGCAAGCTCAATCCCCCGCTCCCACATTGGTTCCGCAGCCCCGGAAACTGCCTCAGAAGCCCTCATACCAACGGTCTTCTAAAGTCGCCACTCAAACTTTGACCTCTGGCTGGGGTTCGATTTGGTCGGTTGCGGTGAGTCCCGACAGTCGAACGATCGTTAGTGGGGGTGCCGACGGAACTATCCAAGTCCACAATCTCGATCGCGACTGCCTCAAATCCATGCCCTGCCAGCCCGATCGAATTTTACTCGGTCATACCGGTGCCGTTTGGGAACTGGCGGTGAGTCCCAACGGGCGTTTCCTTGCCAGTGCCGGTGAAGACCGAACCGTGAAACTCTGGAACCTGGAAACCGGTAAGCTCATCGATACCCTACACGGGCATACCGACGACGTGTATTCCGTAGCGTTTAATGCCAACGGTCGTACCCTCGCCAGCGCGGGAAAAGACGGTACGGTGCGGCTGTGGACGGTGGGATCGATCGGGCAGGCTCGTTTGCGGCGAACTCTGCGAGAGCATACACAGAAGGTCAATGCCGTCACTTTCGGGGCAGATGGTCATACCCTTGCCAGTGGGGGCACAGATGGTACGGTGATGCTATGGGATTCCCGCACGGGAGGCTTAAAATCAACGCTGCACCACAACACACCGGTTTGGTCTCTCGATATTAGTCCCGACGGTCGCACTTTGGCAAGCGGCGGGAAAGATGGCACGATTCAACTGTGGAACTTGAGTAAGGGACGGCGAGATCGAACCATTACAGCTCATCCCAAGTTGGTGCGATCGTTGGCATTTAGTCCTTCCGGTCGCAGCTTAGCCAGTAGCGATTTGGACGGGACGATTCAGTTGTGGAAGCCGGATTCCGGTCGGGCGATGGCAAAACTCAAACCTCACTCGGGGATGGCTGATTTGGCGTTTAGCCGCCAGGGACTGCTCGTGAGCGGTAGTTCGGATACCAAAATCGAGCTGTGGAGTCCTTGCGCCCGTCATTGGCAGTGGAAGCGATAAGTTAGGAGTCAGGAGCGATCTGTGAATTTGACTCGATCGCGGTTTTTGGAATTGAAGGGATCGAGTCGAGGCGGAATCGCGCCTGTCGACCTCCACGGGTTTCGGGGCAGCAGCTATTTCTGAATCGGGGGAGAATGGGTCAAAGCTTCTGCTTTTGATAAATGTCGGCTTAT
>NZ_JADEXN010000096.1 GCF_015207075.1 Zarconia navalis LEGE 11467 | reverse complement strand
TAGTTAAAGGTGTAGCCCCCGAAGCCTCAATCGCCTCAATCGCCCCCGATTTTCCAGTTTCCCCCTGCTCTTAAAACTGGCGCAGGAAACGCAAGTCGCTGTTGTAGAGGCGGCGAATATCGTCAATTTTATGGAGTACCATCGCAAAGCGTTCCACACCGAGTCCAGCGGCAAATCCGGTGTAGACTTCGGGATCGTAACCGACGGCTTTGAGGACGTTGGGATCGACCGTGCCGCAACCCATCACTTCCAACCATTTACCCTGCCACCGGACATCCACTTCGGCAGAGGGTTCGGTGAAGGGGAAGTAACTTGCCCGGAAGCGAATTTCCACGTCGCCAAAAATTTGCTTGAGGAACTCTTTGACGGTTCCTTTGAGGTCGGTGAAGGTCAAACCGCGATCGACGGCTAAAATTTCAATCTGGTGGAAGGTTGCCGAGTGGGTGGCATCGACGGTATCGCGCCGACAGCAGCGACCGGGGGCAATGATGCGAATGGGGGGTTCGTGCTGTTCCATGTAGCGAATTTGCACCGATGAGGTGTGGGTACGCAGGAGGTTCCCATCGGGCAAGTAGAACGTATCCTGCATATCGCGGGCGGGATGGTCGGGGGGCGTGTTGAGGGCCTCGAAATTATAGTAGTCCGTTTCCATCTGCGGGCCGCTGGACACGGTGTAGCCCAAACCGACGAAGATATCGATGACCCGATCGATAATCCCGTTGAGGGGATGGACCGAACCCTGGGGACGGAGAATTCCGGGCATGGTGACATCGAGGGTTTCTGCCGCCAGTTGGGCTTCGATTTGCGCCCCTTGCAAGCTCGATTTCTTTTGCTCTAGGTCAGTTTGGAGGGCTTGTTTGAGTTCGTTGGCAAGTGCGCCGATGCGGGGGCGATCGCTTTTGTCGAGTTTCCCCATACCTCCGAGGATTTTGGAGAGTTGACCCTTTTTACCGAAATAGCTGACCCGCAGTTGTTCGAGGTCGTCGAGGGTATCGGCAGCGGCGATCGCTTCTCGGGCGGTATCGCCCAAGTCGGCGAGTTGGGTTTCAAGATCGGTGAGGGTCGTAGTCATTGGAACCGGAGACGGGAAGTATCTTTAAGACCTCATTTTAACGCCAAACTGGGTGTTCGCTCGGAAGATTTCCCATAGGAGATCGACTCTGACGTTTGGCTTCGAGATTGGCGATCGCCAAATTTTGGCGATCGCCGTGTCGATTCTGACCTTTTTATAGCCAAAAGCTTAGAGTTGAAAACTTATCGATAACTTTTTGTATTTCAGGAAAATATTTAATTAAATTTGATTGATTTTTTTTTGAGATTTATATTAATTCTTTCTGAAAATCGTATTTAAGCTTTTTAGATTGAGTTTCTTTAAGATTTTAAATTAGCTTGATTGATGTGCTGCTTTTTACTTCTTAATATCTAAAGTATAGAAACTCAAGATTAATTGAATGCCACTCTCAAAAGTTATCGCAAACAGCGCAATTTTCGGTTCCATCGTTCTCGCAGCTTCTCTTGCAGCTATTGCTCCCGCTTCTGCTAACCTGCATTATTCATGAGACCCTTCTCCAAACAGCCGAAAGCCTTCAGTATCAGTCGATCGGTGAGTTTTGTCTTCATCACAGTTTGTAATCGATCGACAATTCCCGAATTCAACGACTGTTAAGGGTTTGAGGCATTTACGCTCGGCGTTGTGAATAATCCAGGCTAAAACAGCTATTTACAATTGGGACGATGGAGGTGTTATTGGTTTGGGTGCGTCTTCTCTAAAGCGTCGCAAAGCTTAACTCTCTAGCTCGAAAGTTGCTTGCTCTACAACAACACAATTAATAGATCGACGGCGAACGATATCGTTCGCCATTTTTTTGGACTCGATCGCCGACAAAATTGTCCGACCCCCCTCGAGTCTGTAATTGGGTCTGTAATTTGGGTCTAAATCGGTCGATCGAGGGCGCGTTCTCCTCCCCAACGTTCCACGATGCGATCGTCGTATTCATCGGCGGCTTCCAACACCGCCACTACAGACGCTTCCAGCTCTTCGGGGTCGCAAGTCGAACCGACAATTGTATGCTCGAAGAGAATATCGCCATTGGCATCGGTAGAAAATGCGCCAAACCGCATTTCGGCATTTTGCCGCAGTAGAAAGTTGAGCAGCCCCGGTTCTAGAGACGCACCGGTAACGACGCGCGATCGAGTGTTGATGATGGTATCGTCGAAATCTTCACCCCAAGGATAAATACGCACTTCTACCCAAGCCGAACCCAAGAATAATCCAAAACCGGGTTCGTCGAGTTTTTCCCAAGGATATTGGTCGAAGAGTTCCTCCATCCACCCGGCAACTTTGTTGTAGGTGGTTTGTTGTGCTGGGGTCAAAAATTTCATCTTGGTTGCGTGTATACCGGAATCTGTCCGAAATCTCCAATTATTTTACGATGCTGGCTAGCACTCCACCACAGAAATGATGGCGGGTAATTTTGTAGGGGCAAACCCAGCGGTGAAGTGCTCGTGCGATGGAAAAATCGATCGATTCTAAATTTTTAAGTTTTCAGTCTTTATCCCTCTTCTGGCACTTTCTGAAGTTCTAACGAAATTCCGTCATGACAGCCAACGACACCGAACCCGAGAATCAGGGTTCGACCCCCATTTTTCGGAGTCTGACACAAGAGGGTTATCCTCCCCCCACGATCGTCACGATTTCGAGTCTATCTCCATTCTGCATTTGCGTGGTTTCCCAAAATTGCCGATGTAAAATTTCGCCGTTGTATTCCACTGCAACCAAACGGGGATTGAGATTCATCTGTTTCAATAAATCGGGTAAAACCGTGTTTGGGGGACAAGTCTGGGGTTCTCCATTGACTTGTAAAGCGATAGAAGTATCCATAAATGAAGAATCCTGTAGAATTAGCCTCGATCTGATTCGCTTTGAGTTCCTTCAATCTGACCCATGGTATCGAGCCAAGCCAGTTGAGAGAGAAAATACTGAGTGGCCAACATCGGTTGTTCTGCTTGGACGATGGCTCGCACGACTGCAACCCGTCGCGCGCCGGCAGAGAACACGGAATGAATATTGTTCATATCGATGCCACCGATGGCAAACCAGGGAATGGGAGAGTTCGCAGCAGCGTGGCGGATGTATTCCAAACCCGCCGGTGCTTTTCCGGCTTTTGTGGGGGTTTCGTACACCGGACCCACTCCAATATAATCGGCACCTTCATCGATGGCCTGTTTCATTTCCTGGGGGTTGGTCGTGGAACGACCGATAATGCGAGAAGCCCCCAGCAGCTTGCGGGCAAAGGAGATCGGCACATCTTGCTGGCCCAAATGTACCCCGTCCGCATCCACGGCTAGAGCTAAGTCTACCCGATCGTTGATGATGAATAACGCCCGATAGCGATGGCAAAGTTGGCGAATCGCACTGGCTCGCTCGATTCTCGTGATGTCGTCGGCATCTTTGTCGCGATACTGAACCAACGTTAGCCCCCCTTGTAGGGCTTTTTCGACAATCCCCAACAGATCGTCGTTGGGAGACGTAACCAGATATAACGGTGCCTGCTGTAATTTCTGCTGGCGACCCTTGGCGAGCAATTGACTTTCGAGGGCGTACGCGCGATAGCGCATCTGTTTGAGCGCGTCACCCATTTTCGGTTGGTACAGTTTGCCGTATTCTTCCAAGACCCGCAATGCTTCTTGAGTCCGGCAAAGATTGGCGATTAGTACCTGTTCGATGTTCGTGCGTTCGCGCTCTTGGGGGTGAGTCAACTCCGTGCCCGGATCTCCTGGGGTATCGCGCGCTTCTCGCAGTTCGGCAGTATGCCAACTCGCGAGGGCTTGGCGCAATTCCTTGCACTCGTTAGTCAGGGCGCTACTCTCAAGGCCGAACCGACACCATTCTTCGACAATGCGCAATCCTTCGCGGGCGCGATCGAGATTGGCATCTAAAATGCGACCCAGAGCGGGTGGAGCAAATGTGCCCCAGTTAGTTGGCTCACCCATGACAAATCTCCTAACGTTGCGAATCTTAACAATTAGCGATCGCCTTTTCTGATACCGTACTGGCATTCAAAAATTTAAGCGACAATCGCGCGATCGACTCGTCAAAATTGTGCCATTATTAAGCACGAGATCGAACATTTTATAGGGTGTATCTTTGAAAAAAGTCGCGATCGGCTCTTTTTAGATCTTCAAAAGAGTCCCTTGAGACTCCATCTAAATGATTGAAAACGATCGCGCCAGCACGGGAATCAGGATAAATGTGGTTTGTACGATCGCTCGCTCGAAGCTCTCTGGAAATCTCATGGTGTGGTGTTTTAGAATCTAGAGTCGGATCGATATAGAGGAGTCTAGACCGGAAACCGGTGACTGGACGTGAAAAAAGTAGACCTAGACCTAGCCGGGTCTGGCACGATCGTGCTGGTGTACGGATACGACTGGGAATCGAAAGTGGAGAGGGGGAAGGAAAAATCAAGAACGAATTATCCCCGCCCCTCTTTATGTATGACGTTTTGAGATGGATGAAAATCCACACTAAAGCTATCGCATTGGGAAAGAGCCGTGAATGTGTCTGCGTCGAACTTCAAGTTTATCTTTTGGAACGATATTTTTTGTCAAAATTCCCAGGGTCGACATCCACGCGATCCCGTACGGTTGACCTTTTCCCTGTTAGTGAGTTTGGGATGTGGTGCGATCGCTCCCTGGGTATGGGACTCTTCGGTTCTGGCGGCTGAGTCGCCGCCTGCATCGCCGATCGCCTTCGAGGCGGATGCTCGATCGGCAACTGCGATCTACGTCGATCCCGATTCGGGAGACGATCTCGATGGTAACGGTCGCCCCGACGCACCTTTTCGGAGCATTTCTCATGCTTTAGAAGTTGCTGGAGAGGATGGAACGGTGATCTTAGCACCGGGTCAATATAAGATCGAGACGGGAGAAACATTTCCCCTGCGCCTTGAAGATGGCGTTACCGTTCGGGGCGATCGCAGCACGCGAGGAGACGATATTGAAATATACGGGGGGGGATTCATCTTCGAGTCGGCAGCCGAACGTCGAAACGTCGCGATCGTTGCGGCCGACTCCGCCACTTTGATCGGTGTGAGTGTAACCAATCCCCACGATCGAGGTTACGGCGTGTGGATCGAATCCGGGAGTCCGAGAATTGTCAGCAATCGGTTTCGCAAGAATCCCCAGGATGGGATTTCCGTTCGCGGGAACAGCACGCCGCTGATTCAAGATAATGAGTTTCAAGACAACGGAACCCACGGTATTACCATTGCCGGAACCGCTCAACCGGATGTGCGAGACAATGTATTTGAAGAAACGGGATGGGGGATTTATATCGCCCAAAACGCCGCCCCTTTAGTGATTGGCAACCGCATCACCGACAACGAGGATGGAGTGGTCGTCCAACAAAACGGGGAACCGGTGCTGCGAGGGAATTTAATTGCCGATAACGATCGCTATGGATTGGTGGCGATGGCTCAATCGCGATCGAATCTGGGAACTCCCGACGATCCGGGGGGCAATATGATTCGCGACAATGGCGAGGACGATTTGCACAACTCTTCCCGGCAAGCAATGGTGGCGGCTTTTGGGAATCAAGTGTCTCCCGATCGAACCCGAGGTGATATCGACTTTGGTTCGCCAGAACCGATCGCACCGGAACTGCCAGAACTCGAATTGGTCAGCGCGTCTGCGAGCAACTCTGCCCAAACTGCCGGAACTTCGATTCCGCTAACGCCAAATCGCCTGATTACCTTAGCCACCCCATTAGACTCGAAAAATTCCCCCAGCGCAGAATTTTCGCCCGCCGCTGCCTCCAGTTCTCCGACAGTGCCACCGTCGCGACTCGATGGTGTGAATCTAGAGTTACCGCCTCCCAATCTATCGGTTTCGAGGAGACCGAATGCCAGAGCGAGTTCGATGAAGCCACCGACCTCGCCTCAAAGTCCGCAATTCTTGCCGAATGTTTCTTCAACGCCAACGATTTTGCCAGTTTCTGGGTCTCCGGCTGAAAATTTTAGCAGTCCTCGATCGGTTAGCGAACTAGTGCCGGCATTGGGGCCGCTACCGGTTCCAGGGCCCAACGCTCCCGTTGGCAATTCTGGAGAGGTGTCGATCGTTGCAGTGCAACCTCCATCGAATTATGTACCGTCAAATGACGTATCGGGTATGCCCCCGCCCCAACTTATCCCGCAATCTGCCGCATCTCAACGGACGACGAGTATCGAAACGCCCTATCGGGTTGTCGTTGAGGCGAGCAGCATTCGAGATCGGGCGCTAGTGCGGTCGATCGTTCCCCAGGCGTTCGATACCAAAATCGGCAATCGAGAAGTCATACAAGTCGGTGCGTTTGGGGAGCGAGATCGGGCGATCGCGTTACTTGAAGAGTTTCTCGATTTGGGGTTGGATGCCCGTATTGAGGAAGCCGAATGAGAATAACAGATTCGCGAATCTCACACTTCTTGCAAGCTGAAGTGAATCCGGGATAAAGACTGATGGGGAGAGACCGTTACGCGGTCGAAAAGATTGACTGTGAACCAGTTATTGTTTCTAAGCGCCCATATCAACTCACTAAATCGGCTTTAGATAAATTTGAGTCTCACATGACTTCTAAGGCGCTCTCTAGAAAAGAAAGTACAACCGATTTTCAGGGAAATATTCTGTCTCGGAAATCACCCAAATCGCAATTGACTACAACTTTCACATCTTCGATCGAAAAAGAAACAGCATATTTTTAGATTTTTTTCTGTATGCACTGATTCTAATTTTTTCGATTTTGGATTGTGTCTATATATATCTATGCTTTTTCAAGCATAAGTTTTTTTAATTCTACATTAAGTTGAAAAAAAGATATATCTGTATTAGGATTAAGCTTTGAAATTTGAGAGGAGTAATTTCGATATGTCTGTATCTTTATTGACAACCCGAGAGCGAGTTTTTTTGGCACTCGTTGCTACAAGCTTTACAATGGTTGCCGTCGGGCCTCTCAATGCTGCTTCAATTACAAATGACCGCGAAGATTTCGATTCGATCGTAGCTCAGGAGTATGAGGAGATCGAAGACACCGAAGCTGTTGAAGAGACTGGAGAATTTGAGGCTCTCGAAGAAACTGGAGAATTTGAGGTTTTTGAAGAAACTGAAGACACCGAAGCTGTTGAAGAGACTGGAGAATTTGAGGCTCTCGAAGAAACTGGAGAATTTGAAGTTTTTGAAGAGACGGAAGACACCGAAGCTGTTGAAGAGACTGGAGAATTTGAGGCTCTCGAAGAAACTGAAGACACCGAAGCTGTTGAAGAGACTGGAGAATTTGAGGCTCTCGAAGAAACTGAAGACACTGAAGCTATTGAAGAAACTGGAGAATTTGAGGCTCTCGAAGAAACTGAAGACACCGAAGCTGTTGAGGGAATTGATATTAGAGAGGTGATTGAAGTCATCGAAGATGTTGAAGAAGTTGTTGAAGAGGTGATTGAGTAATCAAATCCCTACTTTTTTGGACAAGATTTTATTTTTAAACTGATAAGCTAAGACGGATCTTTTCACTCGATCTTGCCACTGAAATGCCTGGCAGATTAAACGAATCAATTCTATCGATCGCGCATTGAACGATGCCGATCGATTTTTACTAGAACGATAAATTTCTCTCTCTAACTCCGATCGAAGTCGCGATCGTTGCCGAGATACTTTCACAAAAGCTCAATATTTTCCCCTTTATCCAAATAGAGAGCGAGCCAAAACCCCCGCGTTTCAACCCCAAAGGGGTTCAGCAATCGCTCATGGGGGAAACCCCCAAGACCGCGTTGCATCACCGGGGGATGTAGGCGAGCGGAAGAGGGGATTTATCCCCCTAATAGTGGTGAGGGTCGTTAATATAATCAGTAATCGTAGCGCTACTGACCTTTTCAGTCGTGTCGTAGAAATATGCGTGAGTCCAGAGGGTGGGCAACTTCAGCAGCTCCGGAAACTCTTGACGGAGTAGCCGGGACGATCGTCCCTTAAAAGCTTTGACAACCTGATTAATTGCAACAATCGGGTCGTATTCAACAAGTAAATGAACGTGGTCAGGAGCGATTTCAAGCGCGAGAATCACCCACCCCTTTTCTTTTGCGACATCCGAGAGTATGGCTGATAAGCGAGTTTTCACTTTACCAATCAGGACGCGCTTTCGTCTTTTAGGTATCCAGACCAGATGAACCGTTGCCCTTCCTACTGTATGACGGGTCTTGCGATACTGCTTGTCATCACTCATGTTGATAGCGACTTTCTATTGACAAACTCAGCCTATCATGTCACTCTGTATATAGGTCGAACTCATAAACAATCCTCATGCTGATTTACGAAGCAAAATTAATCGGAAAACCCAATCAATACAATGCTCTTGATGGAGCGATTCGCACGGGCTTGTTCGTTCGTAATTCCTGCATCCGTTATTGGATGGACAACAAAGGCATTAGCAAATACGACCTCAATACCTACTGTAAAGTTCTAGCTGATAATCCTGAATTCCCCTGGGCACGTCAGCTAAACTCAATGGCTCGACAAGCTCACGCCGAACGTGCTTGGGCTGCGGTATCTCGGTTCTTCGACAACTGCAAGAAGCGCACCGCCTACGGCGAATCGCATTCGCCATGTAGACGGAGCAAGAAAGGTAGACCTGGTAAGAAAGGGTATCCACGGTTTAAGAAAAATCAGCGACGAGGAACGGTAGAGTACAAAACGTCGGGCTGGAAACTCAGCGATGACCGCAAGTACATCACTTTCACAGATGGTTTCAAGGCGGGTCGGTTCAAGATGGTGGGGTCTCGCGACCTCGGTTACTACAACCCAAAGAAGGATATTAAGCGGGTGCGAGCTGTGCGTCGAGCCGATGGGTACTACGTCCAGTTCGGGGTTAAGTGCGACCGCTTTGCTGATGTAGAACCCACCGGGCGCGCCATCGGGTTAGATGTGGGCTTGAAAGAGTTCTACACCGATTCTAACGGTGAGACGACACCGAATCCCCACAACTACCGCAAGTCGGAGCGTCGCTTGAAGCGATTGCAACGCCAAGCATCCCGAAAGCAAAAAGGGAGTCACAACCGGCGAAAAGCTGGCTCGAAAGTCGGGCGGCAACATCTCAAAATCCAAAGGCAACGTAAAGACCACGCCGTTAAGTTGGCGCGGTGCGTAGTTTTGTCTAACGACTTAATCGCCTACGAGGATTTAGCCATCCGCAATTTGGTCAAGAACCGTAAACTTGCCAAGTCCATCAGTGACACTGGCTGGTATCAGTTCCGGGTCTGGCTTGAATACTTTGCCCAAGTTTTTGGCAAGGTGACTGTCGCCGTCCCCCCGGCATACACCAGCCAAGATTGCTCTGAATGTGGGAAGCGAGTCAAGAAGTCACTTTCGACCCGCACGCACGTTTGTGAGTTCGGCTGTGTTCTAGACCGCGATGAGAATGCAGCCCGAAACATCCTCATAAAAGGACTACGTACCGTGGGGCACACGGGATCTAAAGCTTGGGGAGATCTAGACCTCTGCTCTCTATCAGAAATGATGAGCCAGCCCGGTCTTGGGGGAAACCCCCATGAGCGACTGGTGAACCCGAAGGGTATTGAGTAAGTCCGGATCGTAGAACCAAGAATCCCCCATCTTTTAAGTGGGGGAGTGTCAAGAAATCGGAGTGTTGCGCGCGCGCGATCGGTATGACTATCTATTTTTATAAAGTGAGCGATCCTTATGGCTGTTTTTCAAACTTTTCTCCCCACAGTATCGATCTGGGCGGACGAAATTGGCAAACTGTCGAGCATTATTACCAAGCCCACAAATTTCTCGGTACTACGGACGAACCTCTCATGGTTGCGATCCGAAATGCCCCAACACCAGAAGAGGCGGCACAGTTAGGTCGAGATCTCGCCCGCACCTGTCGTCCCGATTGGCCTTTGGTGAAAACTGTGGTGATGCGAGAGGCGGTACTAACCAAATTTCTGACCCACGCAGATATTCAACAGATTTTACTGGCAACGGGAGATGAATCGATCGTAGAGGACTCTCCGAGAGATTACTTCTGGGGTTGCGGTTTAGATAAAACCGGTCAAAATCACCTCGGACAAATTCTGATGAGCGTGCGCGAGGAAATTCGCCATCGGTAGCGGCAATGGAAACGATCGAGGAATATGGGATGGAGAGGAGAGACGTATCAGACACAATTAGGGTGAAAATAAAATGCAGCAGAAAAGATAGCAATCGCCACATCCGAGATTGACATCCACTCTCCAGTCAATTTCCTCTACAACCGATCTCTAGATCGGTAGGGGGTGTAGGGTGGGAGTCATATGACTGTCGATCGCGCGAATACGGTACGATTGACGTATGCAGAACCAGAATCAAAGATCTTGCGTTTTGTAGATATCGAAAAAATCTCAGAAATCGAGAATTGTGAAATCGATCGACTTTTCTGGAGAAAAAAGCATTTGAATTGTCGGCTATTTATTTTTATCGAAACAGAGATCTAAATATTATTACATCTATTTTTTCCCGAGACGTAAATTATTTTTAATTAATACAGACTGCCTAAAAGGTTAAATTATTATTTATAATATGAAAATCTCGTTCTCAGGCGAAATTCACGATACAGAAGTAACGTTGTGTTGTTGGTGCGAGTCATTTACCTCTTTGAGACAAAATGTGGGCGATCGAGGATGAAGAGGATGGGGGTCGCTCGCTTTGCCTTTGAGGACATAGCACGCGAGCGAGTTCGGAATTTCGATGGATAATCGTGCATCTCGCTCGACGCGAGCTAACGGTCAACGTTAGGAAGGAAGGTTTACACGAATGAAAGAAAGCACGACAGCACCGCCCAAGCAATTGGAGCGGGAAGTGTTGCTACACCGTATTACCCATCGCATTCGTCAGTCTTTAGAACTCAAAGAAATTTTAGCGACGACGGCTTTGGAAGTGCGGTCGGTTTTAGGAACCGATCGGGTGATGGTGTATCGGTTTCGCGAGGATGGCAGTGGCAAAGCAATTGCGGAATCCATTGACAACGATCGCTTACCATCCTTGCTGGGGCTGAGTTTTCCTGCCGATGATATTCCCGAGAAAGCTCGAGAAATGTTTGTCAAGCTACGAGTTCGTTCCGTCGTCGATCGCACCGCCAATTCCATCGCCCGCAGTTCGTTAGTGGGAGAAGGACGCGAAGATATCGACGATCGTTCTCTCGATCCCTGCCATCGAGAGTATCTTGAAGCCATGGGGGTCGCCTCCTCCCTAGTCGTCCCCATTTTGGTCAATGAGGAATTTACCCCCGACGATCGACCGCGCCGAGATCCGCTATGGGGGCTACTGGTATCCCACCATTCCCAACCGCGAGAAATTTCTCGCGCCGATCTCGAACTGGTGCAAATGGTGGCCGATGGGGTCTCTCTGGCGATCGCTCAGTCCAATCTCCTCGCGCGGGCGAGAGCCAAAAGCAAGCGAGATGCTACCATTACCCAAATTGCCACATTACTCCACGCCCAACCGACTATCGAACTGAGTGCCGCCCTCGAAGGAACGGTTAAAGCCCTAAACGGTATTGGCGGTCGCTTGTTTCTCGGTGCTGACGGTCACTTAGTTTGTTGGGGAGAACAACCCAAACGCAGTCGCCAAAGTCAACTCGAAGAATTTTGGTCTCAATGGGATCTCAAGTTGGCACCAGAGGTCGATCGCATTCATGCCATCGACGATATTTATATCGCGCCCTATCTAAATCCAATCGTGCCGGCGTTTCTTTCTACATCCATTCGCGGTCTGCTCGTGTTACCCCTACAATATCGCCAACAGCATTTGGGCTATTTGAGCGTATTTCGTTCGGAAGTCGAAACCGAGCGTTTGTGGGCCGGACGTTTCAACCCCCGAGAAAAACAACAGCGTCCCCGACAGTCTTTTGATACCTGGCGCGAGAAAAAAAACGCTCAAACGCAACCCTGGATGACCGAAGATCTCGAACTGGCGACGGCATTG
>NZ_JADEXN010000095.1 GCF_015207075.1 Zarconia navalis LEGE 11467 | reverse complement strand
GTGGGGTGTTTGCGCCCAAGCCCAACCTTTGCCAAAAGTCGATGGCGCCCCCCATCTCATCCAAAGAAACCAGAACGCAAAATCCATCGAAATCGTTTCTGGAACCGAAACGTTCAAACCGATCGATCGCCTCAGTCAAATCCCCTCTGTCGATCGCCTCAGCGACATCGAATTCGAACCCACGGATTGGGCGTACCAAGCATTACAGTCTTTAAGCAATCGCTATGGCTGCATTGCCGGATTTCCCGACGGGACTTATCGGGGCGTGCAATCCCTCACCCGCTACGAATTTGCGGCCGGACTTAATGCCTGTCTCGATCGCCTTAACGAACTGTTGTCCCAATCTGGAGGTTCGATCTCCAGTGAAGATTTAGCGATCGTCGAACGACTGCGAGAAGAATTTGCCGCCGAACTCGCCACCCTCCCAAGCCGTATCGATACCCTCGAAGCCCGAACGGCCGAACTTGAAGCCAACCAATTTTCCACTACGACGAAACTGACTGTGATTAACAGTGTTGCCGTTGTGGGGCGAACTTCCAACGAAGCCGACTTGTTCCCCCGAGATGGCACTCCCGAAACGGGCGATCCGGGTACGAATATCAGCTTGCAGAACCTGAATTATTTTATCTTCAATACCCAATTTAGCGATCGCAGCCTGCTGAGACTCGCTCTTTTGAACTTTGATGGGTTGACGGGTTCCCGCCTCACGAACGATGTCCGTTTGGGAAACGATTTCTTTGGAGATACCAATGGACTGAGGATCAACGATCTCAACTATCGCTTTCTCATCGGCGATAAGTTTGCCGGGATCGTCGGGACGGCGAATGTCAACGCAACATCCGCATTTCGGGGCCCCAATCGCATTGAAGGGGCTGCTACCGGGCCTCTCTCCTTTTTTGCCCAACGCAACCCCATTTTAAATATCGGTCTGGGGGCTGGTGGTTTGGGGTTTGATTGGCAATTTGCCGATCGCGCTAGTTTGCAAGCGGTTTATTCCACCAATATTCCGGGATTTTTTGTCAGTTCCGACGGTCCGAAAGGACACAATACTACCGCCGTTCAACTTGCCCTAACTCCCATCGATCCCGTCGATTTGACGGTGTATTACGTCAACGACTACTCTCCCGATGGCGGCTTGGTCAGTTTTGTCGGCGATGCGCAACTCACGGTTGTCGATCGCCTCACTGACGAGTCGGAACCCCTGCAAACCAATGCCGTGGGTGCCACCTTAAATTGGCAAGTCTCCCCCAGTCTCTCTGTGGGGGGTTGGTTCGGCTATACCAATTCCCGTATTCCCGATCGATCGGGGAACGTTCAAACTACCAATTATATGGTGTTTCTCAATCTTCTCGATTTGTTTGGGGAAGGTAATTTGGGAGGTCTCTACGTTGGGCAACCGCCAAAAATTATCAGTTCCGATTTGCCAGAAGGCAATAATATTCCCGACTTTTTTAATACCGGACGAGGACGATCGGGCGGCCAGCCAGGAACGACTACCCACGTCGAATTATTCTATCGCTGGCAGCTTGACGACAACATCAGTATTACTCCAGGCGCGATTGTGATTTTCAACCCCGGACATACTCCCGATAGCGACACCATCGGCATTGGCATTCTCCGGACGACGTTTATCTTTTAACGATCTTGGAGTGCGCGGGGTGCAATCCCCAGAAATTACGAGACGATCGAAAAAATAACGTTCGCAGCGCAGACAAAGTTGACTGGAATTTAGACAAAATTCGCTTTAGAAGTCTACAAACCTGATGTAGCAAGAATTTTGAATTCAAAACTAGATTCTAATCCCTCAAATTATTTCAGGGTAAAGCTTTGACGATTCGATCGATAAAATTTGTCTAAACTCCAAAAGTCGATCGCTGTTAAATATTTTTCGATCTCCCGTATTTTTACCGATGAATTCTCCAACTTTATAAAGATTAGCGATAAGTTTATCCAATCGATAAAAAAAAATCCGAGAAAGTCGCATTGGAGCGATCGAGAAACTGAGGTTATGCTGAAAGTAAGAAAGATTTAAATGCAGCCTTCAAAAGGCTTAAATTACAGTGTGCCTTGTTTTTGACTGAAATATATTTTGCATCTACAGTCAACCCAAAAAAACAATATAAGTATATTGACTTCGTATCTCTTCGATTTTCTTTCAAAACAGTCAAAAGCATCAATAATTTCAATTCACTCGATTTTTTGTCGATTCCGATCGAAGTTATGAGCCTAACATCGGTTCACAAATAAAGCTTATTGTGTGAAATTTAGTTTTGCATAAAATAAAGCTCTTAGAGCGAGTCCGAACGATAGGCTAAAAGTATTTAAATCGCAACACTTCTCAATTTTAATTTAGCGATTTTTCGATCGCTAAAAACAGGCACGCTCGGTGTCTTAAATTTTGCTGTTTTTTTAGATATACAGAGATGACTAAATCTATTCGATACTTTCTAACCATTTGTGCGATTGGACTGTCTGCAACCCTTGCAGAACCCTGCTTTTCCGAGACGGGACGTGAAGGCATCATCGAAACTGCAAATGTAACCGAACCTGTACCAATTGCGGCAGAAGATGCGAATGCCGAACAGAATATTTTAGTCACTGAAGAATCGGAAGTCTTGGCAGAAGCGGATAGCGATATTAGCAATGTAGAAGAAGTCGATGTTGAAACGCCTGAAGCCGCGCAGCGAACCCCATTGCCTTGCCGAATTTTTCCCAGTGCTTCGATGATGCAGTAACCGCTTACGGCGAAATCGCCCGAATTTTATCTAAAGAGAACCTGGCTTCGACAGTACATTAGTGTTGTGTCTCGAAAGTCATCTGAAAGAAACGGCTTCGATTATTTTAAGCACTGTTTGAGATATTCTTGAATCTCGATCTTGGAAAGCGATTATTTTAACTAGGGAAAAGCGATCGCTTTCCGTTCGCGATCCGAACTGATGCAGAGCTTCGATCTAACCTAAAAATAATGATACCTGTGTTTTCAATCTGATTCAGGAGTACGATCTAGAAGTTCTTTCGAACGTGCCTCGTTCTCGCATTCTCATCGCCAGCCCGATCTGATTTGAGAGTCGAGCAAAACATCGATTGTCAAAGATTCGATCGCCATATGCGCTTTTATTCCCAAGTCTTATTTCCCCGCCTTCTCGATTGGGCGATGTCCGATCCCGTCCTCGATCGGTATCGCCAGGATATTCTTGCCGAAGTGGAAGGAGAAATTCTCGAAATAGGTTTTGGAACGGGTTTAAACCTCCCCCACTATCCCCCACACGTTTTCAAAATCACCACCATTGATGCCAATCCCGGCACGAGTTCTCTAGCGCAAAAGCAGATTCAAGCATCTTCCATCGAAGTCGAAAATCATATTCTCAATGGAGAGTCTCTGCCGATGGCGGACAATACTTTCGATAGTGTCGTCAGCACTTGGACGCTGTGCAGCATTACCCGCGTCGATCGAGCCATCGAGGAAATCCATCGCGTCCTCAAACCCAAAGGACGATTTTTCTTTCTCGAACACGGAACGAGTGATGATGCCAATATCCGAGTCTGGCAAAATCGCTTAACCCCTTTACAAAAAATCGTCGCCGATGGCTGCCACCTAAATCGCAATATTCAATTGCTGGTGGAACATCAGTTTGAAGTGATTCGATTGGAGCGATTTTATATGGAAAAGCTGCCAAAAGTGATGGGATATACCTATCTGGGGGTGGCGATTTCTCGATGAAGGAGCAGGGCAGTTCTTGTCTGGCAAGCTGAAGCACTGTTTGCGCGCAACTCTTAGAGCTTTGGGATGGCTGCGCTAATGTCAAGTGCGGAAAATTGATGGCGATCGCGCTCGATCGCCATCAATTCTCCGATTCTCTCCCCTGGCTTCCCCAGCTCCTTTTACTGTGAATCATTAAGTATTCAACCGAACTTGATATAACCCAGGGGTTCCGCAATACTCCGGGTTAGCAAAAATAGATCGTGGATAATTAAAAGTAAAGGGGGACAAACTCTATAGAACGGCTTCGCATTCGGTCTCAAAATCGGTTTATCTCCTGAAAAACCGTAAGAATCGCCGAAATGCGATCGCCATAATTAACCCATCTGCGTCCCTCCAGTTCAAATCGAACGCTCCCCTAGCAATATTAGGTCTACGAATATGGAAGATTTCGCTCAACTACCGGGTTCAGCCACCGTCGTTATGGTGGTCAACGGTTCCCCCATCACCATTCAACTCGATGGTACGAACGCACCGATTACGGCTGGAAACTTTGTCGATCTTGTCGAGCGTCGGTTTTATGACGGCATTTCCTTTCACCGCGTCGTTGATGATTTTGTCGTCCAAGGGGGAGACCCTCAAAGCCTCGATCCCAACTTTTCCGGTCAATTGGGGACGGGAGGTTTCATCGATCCGACTACGGGGGAGGAGCGAACGATTCCTTTAGAAATTAAACCTCAAGGGTCTGATACGGCGCTGCTCAACCAAACCTTTAGCGATCCGCCACCGGTTTTATCCAATACGCAGGCGACCATCGCCATGGCTAGAGCCACAGCTCTCGATTCTGCGTCTTCCCAGTTTTATTTCAACTTAGAAGACAATCTGGATTTAGATGGTCGATTTGCCGCGTTCGGCAACGTCACCAGCGATTTTAGCGTTATCGAACAAATTCAAATCGGCGATCGCATTGAAGCGGCCCGAGTGACTGATGGTATTATCCCCAGTCGGGTTTCGGCGATCGTCACCGACTCGACTTTGCTCAATACTTATATCAATCAGTTGAATGCCGATAGCCTTCCCCTCCAGTTTGGCTTGGGTTCTGACGGGGACGATACAGTGCAACTAACTCCAGAACTCAACGCGCAAAATCCCGTGGGGACGATCCTCTTAGGGGGAAACGACACGGCGATCGGATCGGAATCGAGCGATATCTTTTATGCCAATGAAGGAAACGATTCCTTGCAAGGCGCTGGAGGAGACGATCGCCTCTGGGCACTCGATGGCGACGATGTGGTGACCGGAGGTATCGGTAATGATATCGCTAACGGGAATGTCGGCAACGACAGCGTTGATGGTGGCGCGGGAGATGACTTTCTCCGAGGCGGCAAAAATAACGATACTTTAACTGGGGGTGAAGGTAATGATTTCCTGATCGGCGATTTTGGCTCGGATGTCTTAATTGGTGGAACCGGAGCGGATACGTTTATTTTGCGAACGGAAACCGAATCGGGTCAACAAGATGCCGAAATCGTCGATCGCATTGTCGATTTTAACGCGACCGAAGGCGATCGAATTATTGTTGCTGGCGATATTGAATTATCGACGCTCGAATTTGTGGTCCTAGACACCGATACCCTAATTCAAGTCACCGGAGGCGACATTTTAGGTCGCATTCAAAATACAACCCCCGATCTCGTGCGAGGTGCCACCCTTGCTGTTGGCAGTGGAGATCTCGGACTGGGCATCGGCTAATCTTTTCTGCGTACGTAGATATTCACAAGTTCTTCACAGTCGATGGTTAGGATACTAAGTAAGCAACCGGGTAGTGCTAATCACGTATGAAAGGTGTGGAGAAGATGATGATGAGATTTGTCCGAGAAAGTGTTGAGATGACTTGTGTATCCACTGTATCGATCGTGGGACTCTGCATCAGTCTGGGAATTGCTGGACTCACAGGTCTCCATGCAGATAACAGCACTTTGAGTGAGTTTGGAGTGAATGGCGAGCAACAGTGGTTGCTCGCCGATGCCGAACGCGACGAGGGAGAGCCTCGTCGCCCTGGAGATGGAATTAACCGTTAGTTTCATAACGGTTCGTTTTCGGTGGTATCGAGTCTGGTTTACAAAGAGCTTATAAACAGATAAGAAATGAAATACAAATAATAGCAACTTGAGATGAAAATCCAGAAGTTTTTTGCTTAAAGCCCCGCTGTGAAAAACTTAATTCTCAATCGACTTAAAGCGAAAAACGACTCGAGATCGAACGGTTTTTCAACTCGAGCGAAGTCTCTTGACAACCAGCTGAGGGAATATTCAACAACCTAAATCTTTTGCAATTTTAGATGGCGGTTCATTTGGGTGACTGGGTCTAAAATTGCAAACTTATTTGTGGTAATTCTCCAATCGGCGAGTACATCAAATGAAGGCAAGTATGAATTCTATACCTGCTTTAGGGCACGACTTTTTGCGAAACCCGCCCGACATTTTTTAGACTGAACCCGACCGAGTGCTCTCTCATGTGACGAAGAATTCTCATAAAATAGATGCATCAGATCTGAGCCAGCGCTGACGGTCAATGGCAGGAACCCAAAAATTATGACGATCGAGGATCGAGAACTTCGGACGACCTTTCGAGATTCGAGCCAAGAGCATTTACAAAAACTCAATGATGGGTTGTTGTACCTAGAAAAGCATTCAGAAGACCTAGGAGAAATTGAAGTCTTAGTCCGAGAGATTCATACTCTCAAAAGTGAAGCAGCGATGTTAGAACTTAGAGACATCGCCACTTTATCCCATCAAATCGAACATATTTTGGGAACCCTGGCATCGGGGGAACGGGTCATCTCCGCACAAATCGTCGAACATCTAGGCGTGGGGTTAGATGCGATCGGCAAATTGGTTCGCGAAGCGGTCTCGGGAGAACCCTCCGGCGTAAAAGCATTCTACGTCCTCGCAAGTTTGATGGGGGCGGGCAAACTCGAGCAGAAGAAAGCACCAGAGCGTACGGAGCCGATCTCGCCTCCACTGCCCCAACCCGAGCCACAGCCGCGACTGACTCCCTCTCCAACCCAGGGCAGCTTGTATATCGACGACGACGAACTACGCCACACGTTCGAGATTGCCTGCGAAGAACACCTACAAAAGTTAGAAAGCGGTGTGTTGCACCTCGAAGCTCGACCGGATGATTTCGACAAGATGGAAGAGCTGTTGCGGGAAATCCACAGTATTAAAGGAGATGCGGGAATGCTAGGGGTTCACGATATCGTGCCCCTCGCTCATGCGTGGGAACAGCAGTTGATTCCCGTTAAAGAAGAAAAACAGGTTTTTTCGTCCCAGTTGAGCGAGCGCCTCTATGAAGGGTTAGACGCGATCGGCCTCCTGACGCGAGAAGCAGTGACAGGGGAAGCCTCTGGAGTAGATATAGCCCAAGTGTTGACCCTTTTAACGGGCGATGTACCCGATTCCAGTTCTGGCAACAGCAAGAATGACGACCTCAATGGGACTCCCGTCGATACCTGGGAAGACGATTTTTCCGGTAACGGTCGCGTGTTGACATCCCACTCCCCATCTTCACAAACGGGTTACCGCATCGATACCATTCGAGTGGCTACGTCGAACTTAGATGCATTGATGACTCAGACGGGAGAACTCACCGTCACCAAAATTCGGATCGCCCATCGGCTATCTCAAATCGAAGCCATTGCCAATTTGTGGGAAGAGTGGAATCGAGATGCGTTTGCCAATCGATTGGCTCCTGAAGCCTTGCAGCACAAAGAACTCAACGGTTCTGTTCAACCCGTTGGAACCGAGTCTCAACGAACCCAAACGCGACTCGATCGCCTAGGTCTGCTTGTAAACGATCTCAAACAGCAAGCGAGCGAGGATACAGCTCGGCTGGAAACGATTTCGAGCGAACTCGAAGAGGGAGTCCGGACGCTCCGCCTGCTTCCCCTGTCAACGATTTTTAATCTGTTTCCTCGAATGGTGCGAGATTTAGCCAAACGCCAGGGAAAAGAGGTCGAGTTTGCGATCTCGGGGGGAGAAACCCAAGCTGACAAACGGATTCTCGAAGAAATTAAAGATCCTCTGTTGCACATCTTGCGTAACGCCATCGATCACGGCATCGAAACCATCGAAGAACGAGAGAAACTCGGCAAATCATCCAAAGCACGACTCAGGCTGCAAGGTCGTCAAATCGGGAATAATATTATTATCGAAGTGACCGATGACGGGCGCGGGTTGGATTTGGAGAAGGTGAAGAAAACGGCGATCGAACGGAAGCTGTATCGAGAAGAAGACCTCGCAGCCATGACACCCGAGCAAATTCAGGCGTTGATTTTCATGCCGGGATTTTCCACTCGCAGTTTCGTGACGGAAATTTCGGGTCGGGGGGTGGGACTCGATGTGGTGCGAGCCAACGTCGAGCGCCTCAAGGGTTCGGTGAGTATCGAATCAACTCCCAATCGGGGTTCGATCGTCCGCATGCAGTTAGGAACGACTCTAGCCACAGCCCATGTTTTGTTGGTGGCCGTCGATGGTATTACTTATGCGTTGCCCATCGAGTTCGTACATGCGGCTCGTTCCATCTGTCGCCAGGAAATTTTTTCGATCGAGGGTCGAGATACTATTCTCATGGGAGAGCGGCCGATTTCGATCGTGCGACTGGCAGATTTACTAGAGTTAGAGCACAACCCTACCCTCACGGCTCCCACTCCCCCCCGACAACAACCTTGCATTATTCTCAAAGTCGGCCCCGACTATTTGGGATTGTTAGTGGATTCCCTCCTCGACGAACAGGATGCGATTCTCAAACCCCAAAGTCGATTGCTCAAAAGGGTTCGCAATATTTCCGGAGCCACAATTTTGGGTACGGGAGAAGTTTGTATGGTGCTCGACCCCCAAGATTTACTCGCATCCGTGCGGGCCGCATCTGGATTCGCTCCCCCCAAACCGATGCTCGATCGAGAACCCCGCCAGCCGGCTATTTTATTAGTCGAAGACTCGATTGCCACTCGCACACAGGAAAAACGAATTTTAGAAGGAGCCGGTTACGAAGTTGTGGCCGCTGTGGATGGATTGGATGGCTTGAAGAAGTTGCCCACTCGCGAATTCGATGCGGTGGTTTCAGATATCCAAATGCCCAATTTGGATGGTTTGGCACTCACGAGTCGGATTCGATCGCAGCCTCAATATAGCGAACTGCCCATCATTCTGGTTACCTCCCTCGCCACCGACGACGATCGCCGTAAAGGGGCTCAAGTGGGAGCCAATGCGTATATTACAAAAAGTAGCCTGAACCAAGACGTACTCTTAGAAACCATTCGGCGATTGGTTTAATATCATTTGCGAGCGCAAGGTGAAGGGGAAGGGGAAAAGAGGCGATCCACAGCCTTGGCGTACCAGAACCCGCTCTATACTCGTGCGATCGAGCAAAATAGTATTAGAGATAGAGACGAACCCTTTGCAATCTGCCAAAAGCGCCATGCCAATTCGAGTTTTGCTGGTTGAAGACTCTCCGGTTTTCCTGATTATTCTCAAACGGATGCTCGACTCCAGTGCGGATTTGGAAGTGGTGGGAACGGCTCGCACCGGCATAGAAGCTTTAACCTTGATTCCGCAAGTGCAACCTCAAGTCATTTGTACGGACTTACATATGCCCGAGATGAATGGCTTGGAATTTACCCAAGAGGTGATGGCAAACTATCCCCGCCCGATTTTAGTGCTGAGTGCATCGGTGCAAGCCCAAGATACGCAAAACGTGTTCCAAGTTCTGGCGGCTGGGGCGGTAGATGTTTTACCCAAGCCGATTTCGGGAGTGAGTGCCGATCTCAAATCCCTCAAACGAGAATTGATCGCCAAAATTAAAGTACTCGCTGGAGTGAAGGTTTTTACATTGCACCGTCACCGTCGAGAAACACCAATATTGCCGTCGCTCGACGGTCGTCCATCGCAAAACAGCAAGAGAAATGACACTCCAAACACATTTGCTTGCTCGCTTCCTCAGCCATCGCTCGTCGATTTGGAGCGGATTACGCGCTATAAAATCGTCGGTATTGGATCTTCCACAGGAGGACCCCAAGCCCTGCAATGCATTCTGAGTGCATTACCGAGTAATTTTTCCGTACCGGTGGTTTGCGTCCAGCATATTAGCTTGGGTTTTTTGCTCGGATTGGTCACGTGGCTCGATGGCGAGTGTTCTCTATCGGTTCAAATCGCCCAGCCGGGGGAAATGCCCCAACCGGGGACGGTCTATTTTTCCCCGGAAAAGTATCATTTAGAATTCGATCGCCTCGGGCGATTTGCATATTCAACCGCACCGCCGATTGCCGGTCATCGTCCTTCCATCTCCGTGACGTTTGCATCGATGGCTAAATGTTACGCCCGCCGATCCATCGGCATTCTCCTAACGGGAATGGGTCGAGATGGGGCGAGCGGAATGCAGGACATCGAGCGTGCTGGTGGTATGACGATCGCTCAGAACGAGGCTAGTAGTATCGTGTTCGGAATGCCCAAGGAGGCGATCGCTTTGGGTGCGGCTGCCCATATTTTACCCATCGGCGCGATCGCCCCACTATTGACCGATCGACTCTTAGCAACTCAACACACCCTCGATTCCATAGCCGAGTTGTCCCGAATGCGACAAAATAAAAACAGATAGCGATTTAATTTTGAACCAACTGGGAATAATCAAAAAATGAGCAATACCAGTAATTTTCGTCAAGCCATGCGGCAGGCAAACGGTCAACCGTTAGTCGGCCCTAACGTCATCGCCAACGCCTTGCCCTACGTCGGGGGTGGATTAGTCCTGACGGCGATCGGAACCTATGGCGGTTTGCACGTTCTGCAAACCAATCCGGCGATTTTCATGCCCACGTTCTGGGGGGCGTTGATTGTCGAATTAATTCTATTTTTTGTTGCCCGAGGCGTGGCCGAAAAGGGGAATAACAGCACGGCACTGCCCTTGCTGGCAACCTATAGCTTGCTGTCGGGCTATACACTGACGGGGCTAGTTGCCCTCGCCCTCTCCACCCCTGGAGTCGGCATTACCGGCATCGGGATTTCTGCCCTCGGTTGCGGCGTCACCTTTATCGCGGCCCGTCAAATCGGTTCCAACTTGTCTGAAGAAGACGGAATGGCACTGGCCAAAACGGTGCAACTTGGGGTCATTGCCCTGGTCGTGGTGCTTGTCGCCCAAGTGCTGTGTTCCGTGTTTGGTATCTTTACGCCAACTTGGTTGGAAGTGGGCATTTCCGGACTCGGCGTGTTTCTATTTGCCGGGGTTGCCGTGGTGGATTTCTACATCCTGCCTCGTTCTTACCGGGACGACCAATATCTACCTGCCGCCCTTTCGATGTATTTAACGTACATCAACTTGTTCGTATTCATTCTGCGGTTTTTAATCGCTCTCAATAGCCGCGATTGAATTCGAGATGGATAAAATTAAGAGTTAATTGAGAGAGGGGTACGCACACCCCTCTTTTTTTGTGCCGATCGTGCCAGAAACGTCGATATCAAGACCATTCTGGTGTATTCTGAGGGCGTCGAAACGACGATCGAGTCATGGAATCGGGTCAACAGGAATACGAATTTAACAGCAGCCAAAACCAGCTCCTTGGGGATCTCGCCATAAAAATGCGCTTTGTCGGGATGCTTTCGATCGCTTTGGGGGGGCTGTCGATGTTCTGCGGTGTTGTCACGATCCTGATGACCCTATCGGGGGCGATCGACGGTTTGGGTTTTAGCTTCAGTCTTTTGATTCAAGGCACTCTAGGGTTATTAGTGGGTTTGTGGACTCGCAAAGCCGCTCGTGCTTTTAAGCTCATTGTCAATACTGAAGGTCGCGATATCGAAAATTTAACCATCGCTCTGGGGGAGTTGCGCAAACTTTACACTCTTCAATATTGGTTGATTCTTATCGTCTTTATCTTGTTTGCTGGAGTCATTCTCTCGGCACTCCTTCTGTCTCTTGCGGGGAGGTGAGGAATCTCAAGTGGAGTTTCGGGAAATGCGATCTCTGCCTGTTTTTCCGATCTTCCCTGGCGAATCTCATGCCAAAATGTTCCGAATCACCTGGGCACTCACTCGATCGCTAACGATCGCCGTGCCAATTTGAGTGGGAAGGACGAAGCGAACGATTCCCCCTTTGACTTTCTTATCGCTTTGCAACGCCGCAAGAATGTCATCAACGGCTAACCGATTGGGAACCTGCGTCGGCAATTGAGTTTTTTCAATTAATGCCAACTGACGGCGATCGCACTGGCGATCCCACAGTCCCAACTCAATGG
>NZ_JADEXN010000094.1 GCF_015207075.1 Zarconia navalis LEGE 11467 | reverse complement strand
AGCTGAGCGTTACGCTTTTCGATCTGTCGTTGGCTAATTTTTTGCGCGGCTTCGCTTCTGGCGAGCCTTTTAGCCAAGTTGACTTCGATGCGCTGGCGAATGGGACTGACGAGATAGTCGTGGACGAGTTGGTAGCGTTCGCCCGATTCTTCTCGGTGTCGAAAAATCAGACCCGACCCTTCAAAAATATTGAGAATCAGATCGAGTTGTTGGGGTATATCGAGTGGTGAATACCTTGGCTTTATTTTGGCAACGAAGGATGTATTAGCCATCGGTGGGCCCGAAAAGCCGATCGCGTTAGATAGCTCTTGTTTGGTTTTTAAGGGACGGTTATTTTTCTCGTCAACGAGAGTCGATAAAAGTTTCCAGGCAGCTTTTGCATTTTCCGCGCCGCAATCGCGAATAATTTGAACCAACGATCGTTCGATCAGTTTATCTTTTGGATTCGAGCCTAGCAACCAATATTGACTCAAAGAGGTAATATCTTCTTCTTGAAGCTGCGCTCCCACTAGTTGGAGTTCGATCGGTCGAACTTTTCCAAGTTCGCGAGATAGATCGCGCACTAACTGTTCGATTAAATCTAACTCGAGTTGAAAATGCGTTTTGCGAGTGAGTTCTTGGATAATATTGCGTGCGTCTTCAGAAGAGAAGTTCCCGAGTTGATAGCGAATATTTTTGTCTAAAATATTATTATTAATCGCATCTAAATGAGGAATTCGATCGAAGTCGAGTAAATAGTGAATATAGTCTTCCCGTAGCGATAAAATAATTTTAACAAAAGGTAAATTCAGACATTGAAACAAAAAATCATAGAAGTCTTTTCGATTGGCTTGATAGGAATAGACGAAGAAAAATTCTTCAAATTGATCGAAAATTAAGACCGTCAGTAAATTACGACTGATATTTTGCCGAAGTCGATCGAGAATGACTTGAGGAGACCAATGAAAATTCTCATTTTCATCTTCTGAATTCAGTGGAGGATTGCCATCTCCAGAGCAGGCCTCCATTAACCGCTCTCCTAACTCCCGACTCCAGTCGGTATAGGTTGGTAAAACAACGGGAATGACGGCACGTTCCCCGATCGCTCTTTGTTGAAGAGCAGGAACCAAACCGGCATTGACGATCGAGCTTTTGCCAACGCCAGAATGACCGTGAATGACCGTCAGCTTGTAATCGTCGCGGCTCACTCTCTCGAGCAAGCGGTTGATATCTTGCCCGCGGCTGGCTGCGGTAATTTCGTGGGCGATGGTAGCCGTTCGAGAGGTTTTCCACGCGGGATTGCGCGTTTGTTGCTGCGGCTGTAACTGAGTTGCACCGATAAAGGCTCGAAACCCGTATTGGTGTTCGATTTTATGCTGCTCTTGCTTGATTTTAAACGCATCTAAATAACGACCCCGATTGAAGTAAAGCGATCGCAATTCTTGCAAAATTTGAATGTAGAGTTGCGGGTCGTGCTGGTGGAGGGGGGTATCGTCGCGGACGCGAATTTCTTTGGCGGTTTCTAGGTCGACCGTCGCCAATTGAGCGTTACCGAGGTGCTTGCGCGCTCTTGCCAGTAGCAAACAATAAAGAGCTTTCTGTTGGGGTTTGGGGGTGACGGCGCGATCGAGAATTTGCAGGGCCTGCTCGGCAAACCGCTTGGCCGAACGCCATTTGAGACGACCCAGAGCCACTTCGGCTAGGAAACCGTAGTCTTGAGCCAGTTGAACTTCAAAGGAGAATTCTTGGGTTTTCCCTAAATTTTGATGGAGATCTAAGGCTTTTTGAGCTAAAGCTTCGAGTTCGGCCCAAGCTTCCAATCGTCGCAGAACTTGACCGAGTTGAGCGATCGATTTGGCGACTAGGTCTAGACGACCCAAACCCTCAAAAGTCTCGATACACCTTCGCAGAAATTCCCGTGCCTTTTTCCAATGATTTCGATTTTGGGCTGGATGCAGATCGGCTTGGCGACAGTAACATAACCCAAAGTAAAAGAGCAAAACCCCCTCGCGCTCTTTGAATTGTCTGGGGTTGAGAAAATCGGAAGATGTCGCGTCATCCATACGAGCTTCTTGCCAAAAAGCCAAACTTCGATCGAAGTGTTCTAAGGCAAGCTCGAGCTGGTCGTTGGCATAGTCATCTCGACCCAACACAAATTCTAGACTCGCGGCTAGAGATGGCTCCAAACTAACCCCGTGATGTTGTAAATCTTTTTGTGCCAGGGTTAAAACTTGGCGGTGGGGCGAACCCATGGCTAAATTAACCGCAACCTTCGATAAAAATGGATTTGCACCGACTTCTAATGCTTGGGAAAATATCGTTTCTGCTTTCTGGCGTAAAAAATCGATCAGCTCTTGAGTGGCAATTTCAAATTTGATGGAGCTGGCCGCCCAACTTTTAAAATCTGGAGCATATCGAATCAACTTTTCTAAAACCCAATCGTTAACCCATAAAATTAAAGGAAAGGGGAATCGTTTGCGAAACTCTTCTCGAACTTGGTTGGTGGAGTTTAAAACCCGATCGATTTCTGTCACCGATTCTAAATTGAAAACAGCTAAATAATCTGGGTGATTCTGGCACAAACAATCTTGAATTGTGGTGTAGAGTGTTTGAACCGAATCTGGTAGTTTAAATTCTTCTAGCTCGATGGACAATTTTGTTTTGAGTTTGGCTGACATTTGCTCGGCCAACCAGGTATAGTTGCAGCGAACGAGAATTAAGGAAAACTGACCTTGAGATAAAGAAATTGCTCGAACGAGAGTTTTTAACGAACGTTCGTTGTATGCTGCAACATCATCCACAGAAAGCAAATTTGTCATGTTTCGCTAACGTATTAAAACGAGCTAAAATCAAGCGGATTGGAAGGAGAAAATCAACATTTTGTCGCACTAAATTAACTGAATTAACTTGTGCGATGCTTGAGGCTAACTCGTCTATTTTACCGATCGAAACTTCCAAATGGCATGATGGGTAATACCCACTATGTATCTAAAACTACGAATATTTAGTATTTATTCATAATTTCTGCACGATTTGAGAAGATGAAGATGACTAAGGGCGATCGATCGTGCTTTGCGCCCAGCAAAAAAAGAGAAATGAAAAATGAGTTTGCAGTTCGAGTAAAAGTCTTGAAAGTCAAAACAAATAGAAAAAAGGTGGGGCTTGCCCCACCTTTTCGATCGAAATTTAAAAATGCTACGAAATTAGATCTAAAGCGCTTCAGCTTTGGCGACGACGTTCTCTACCGTATAGCCGAATTTCTCCATGTTCGTTCCTCCCGGAGCCGAAGCACCGAAGCGATCGATACTAATTGTATCTCCCTCGAAGCCCACATAACGCTCCCAGCCGAAGCTACATCCAGCTTCAACAGCCAAACGCTTCGTCACCGCCTTGGGCAAGACGGACTCGCGATAGGCTTCATCTTGGTCTTCAAACAGCTCCCACGAAGGCATGGAAACTACCCGCACTTTCTTGCCCGATGCGGAAAGCTTCTCGGCCGCCTCGACGCACAGGGAGACTTCGCTACCAGTACCGATCAAAATTAGATCCGGCGTACCGTCGCACTCAACAACGGCATAAGCACCCTTTTCAGTCCCTTCAATAGAGCTACCGGCCAAGTTGGGCAATCCCTGGCGGGTGAAGGCCATCAGAGTCGGACGCTTGCGATTGGAAATCGCCACTTTGTAAGCGCCGGAGGTTTCGTTGCCATCGGCGGGACGAATTACCACCAAGTTGGGAATGGCTCGCAAAGAGGCAATGGTTTCGATGGGTTGGTGCGTCGGTCCATCTTCCCCGAGAGCCACAGAATCGTGGGTCATAATCCAAAGACACCCAGCTTCAGAGAGGGCAGACAAGCGAATCGCCGCCCGCATGTAGTCGGTGAAGATTAAGAACGTCGCACCATAGGCAATCAGACCGGAATCATGCAGCGCGATTCCGTTACAAATTGCACCCATGCCGTGTTCCCGGACTCCGAAACGCAGGTTGCGGTTTTCGTAGGCTCCCTTTTGGAAACTTCCCGATACCTCCATGAAGGTGAGGTTGGAGTGAGTTAAGTCTGCCGAACCCCCAATGAGTTCGGGAATCACCTCAGCTAAAGCATTCAGGGTCATCTCCGAATTCTTGCGGGTGGCAAGGGCTTTGTCTTCGGGAGTGTAAGTGGGCAGCGCTTTTTCCCAGCCCTCTGGCAGCGTACCGCTCATCATCCGATCGAATTCTGCGGCATCTTCGGGATACTTAGCCTTGTAGTCGGCATAAGTTTTATTCCACTCGGCTTCGGCTTCGGCACCGCGATCGACGGCTTTGCGGAACCGGGAGAGCGCATCTTCGGGAACCTCGAAGGGTTCGTGGTTCCAAACTAAATATTTGCGCGTGGCGGTGACTTCATCGCCACCGAGGGCCGCACCGTGAACGCCAGCGGTATTTCCTTTTCCAGGAGATCCGTAGCCGATGGTGGTCGTAACCTTAATCATCGAGGGCTTATCGGTGACGGCTTTGGCTTCTTCGATGGCCTTGGTAATGCCATCGATATCGGTGTTGCCGTCTTCAACGTGGAGGACGTGCCAACCGTAGGCCTCGAAACGCTTGCTGACATCTTCGGTGAAGGAAACGTCCGTGGAACCGTCAATGGAAATATGGTTGTCGTCGTACAGGGCAATCACCTTACCCAAGCCCAAGTGACCTGCAAGGGAACAAGCTTCCCCAGAAACCCCTTCTTGATTGCAGCCATCACCGAGAATGACATAGGTGTAGTGGTCTACGATCGTCGCGTCGGGCTTGTTGAATTTCGCCGCCAAATGAGCTTCTGCCATTGCCAAACCCACACCATTGGCAATTCCTTGTCCCAACGGTCCCGTGGTGACTTCTACCCCCTCAGTCTCAAAGTTTTCTGGGTGTCCGGGGGTTCTCGATCCCCACTGACGGAATTGCTTGATATCCTCGATCGTCACGCCATCGTAACCCGTCAGGTAGAGCATGGCGTACTGGAGCATACAACCGTGACCGGCGGAGAGCACAAAACGATCGCGGTTAAACCAATCGGGATTTTTGGGGTTGTACCGCATAATGCGATCCCAGAGGACGAAAGCCATGGGTGCGGCACCCATCGGTAACCCTGGATGACCGGACTTCGCTTTCTCGACAGCGTCAATTGCTAGAAAGCGGATGGAATTGATGCAAAGTTCTTCGAGTGATTGGGTGGCAACAGCCATAGTCTTCTATCTTCTTGACAACGTTTGAGCAAGGACTGGAGTCAGTTCAACGGGATGCGGTTCGGACTGCCCTTCATAATTTCTTTATCATCTCACTACCGGGATGACGCGGCAAGAGGGCACGGCAAAATGTCGCAGCATCTTGTGACGTTGGTCCGCATATTTCACTCAAATCTAACTCCAGCGCTATTTTGAGATTTCAAGCATACTTCTGAAAGACTAACGTCACGTTATGACCGCCAAAACCAAAAGAATTGGAGAGGGCGACATTCACGGTTTTGGCGCGACTTCCATTGGAAATGTAGTCTAAGTCGCATTCGGGATCGGGGGTTTCTAAATTAATCGTCGGGGGCATTCGATCGTTCAAAATGGCGAGAACGGTTGCCACAGCTTCAATACCGCCGGAACCCCCGAGTAGGTGTCCGGTCATGGATTTGGTGGAGCTAATGGCAAGGTCGCGCGCGTTCTTTTCCCCTAAAGCCTTTTTAATCGCCAGGGTTTCCGTCTTATCGTTGGCTGGCGTGCTCGTTCCGTGAGCGTTAATATAATCGACGCGCTCGGGTTCGATTCCCGCATCTTTGAGAGCCAGTTCGATGGCTCGGGTGGCACCCGTCCCCCCCGGAACCGGAGACGTAATGTGGTAGGCATCGCAAGTCATGCCGTAGCCCACAATTTCCGCATAAATTTTGGCACCGCGACTTAGGGCGTGTTCGAGTTCTTCGAGGAGTAAAATACCCGCACCTTCCCCCATCACGAAACCGTTGCGATCGAGATCGAAAGGGCGGCAGGCCCGAGCGGGATCGTCATTGCGAGTGGATACGGCTTTTGCCGAAGCAAATCCAGCCAACGAGAGGGGAGTCACTGCGGCTTCTGCCCCCCCGCAAATCATCGCTTGAGCGTAGCCCCGCTGAATCAAGCGAAAGGCATCTCCCACCGCGTTAGAACCGGCAGCGCAGGCCGTCACCGGGCAGGAGTTGGGCCCTTTAGCTCCCGTGTGAATCGCCGTCAATCCGGCAGCCATATTTGCGATCATCATCTGCACCGTGAACGGAGAACAGCGAGACGGACCGCGCGTTAAGTAAACCTCGTGCTGAGCTTCCATCACATCCAGCCCGCCAGTCCCCGTCCCGACGATCGTGCCAACCTGTTCTGCATTCAAATCGTTGATGACAAACTTCGCATCGGCTAGAGCCTGATGGCTCGCGGCTACCGAAAACTGAGCGAAACGAGCCATGCGTTTGGCTTCTTTTCGCTCCATATATTGGTGAGGGTCGAACTGTTTGACCTCACCAGCAATGCGGCAAGCGTGTTTCGATGCATCGAAGAGAGTAATCGGACCGATACCGTTACGTCCAGCTAGCAATCCTGCCCAATATTCTTCGGGGGTATTGCCCACTGGTGTAACCGCACCCACACCGGTAACAACAACACGTTTTGATTTAAAGTTTGTCACGATCTTCATCAGTGGCGAGGGTATTCAACACCCAGAATGCAAAACAGAAGGAGGGACTGAGACTTCTTGTGCGGGCGCTCGCGTAGCTCAGTCATAGATTCAGGCAAGCCGAACTTAGGCCGCAGGCACTGTAGTTCTAAGCTACAGAAGCACTTTTTTCGGTGATGTAGTTAACCGCTTCTCGAACGGTGGTGATGCCTTCAGCAGCTTCATCGGGAATTTCAATATCAAACTCTTCCTCGAGGGCCATGACGAGTTCGACAGTATCTAGGGAATCAGCACCTAAATCGTTAACGAAGTGGGACTCGGGTGCCACTTTCTCTTCTTCAGCTTCTAGTTGTTCGGCTACAATTTTTTTGACTTTGGTCAAAATTTCGTCTTGACTCATTGGGATATGTCCTCGTTAGATTGCTGCCGGGAGCCTGAAGTGTCAAATAAAGATCGATTCAGTCTCTCGAACCGCTTATAGTATCACAGTTGCCAGCAAAGGGTTAAGACTATATGACGTTTTAACCTCTTGGGCAATTCTAATCTTATCGGAAAGCGTGACCTTCTATAGCGCTGCGTGTCCGGAATTGGGGAAAGCGTTAGGGGAAAGGGCATGAAAAAGCTTGTCACCCACGCCATTTTAGCAATTCTTCGTCTCTTGAATTTCCCAACCGACGACTGGTGAATCGGGCATCGGTGAGACTTTGGATTTAACTTCGCGATGAAGAGCGACTCCCAGAGTTGCGAACGTTGACCACTTTGCCTAGAAGGTCGTACCAAAAACTCGCCCCCATGGAAATTGCCAGCCCGCTGATGGCCCAACCCACAAGGCGCTTGAGATAGGGTAAAGGCCAACCTTTGTTTTCTAGGGCTTGCTCTGTGACTAGGTTAGCGCGCCAACCGAGGGGAAGAGAAGCCTCATCGAGAGATTCTTTCACCTCTTGAGATAGCTTTTTAAAGTCTGCTGATGTGGGTTGAGAATCTCGAGCGACGAATTGTCCGGCATTTTCTGTAATCGCTGCTCGCAACACAGAGTTTTTGGATAAACTTTCGGTAATGTACAAGCTATCGGCATTGGTGGCAACGGCGACGATAATCCCGATTAGCACGGCAATTCCTCGAGCATTGCGCTTGTAGACCCCTGAAGAGCGCGTCATGGAAGCGTCAAACCAACTTTCAATTTGCAGTTGCAGTTCGGAGACTTCATCTTCAATGCTTTCTTTTTGCGATTGGATGCGAGTTCCTAAAGCTGCGAGACTGTGTTTGACTGGAGCGGGTAACTCCGGCAGACTTTCAATAACGTCGCTAATTCCTTGATGGGAAGGGCTATTTTTGTCTTCGATCGCTCGTTGCAATTCAGAATACATCTTCGGCTTATTCTGAATCATTTCGACGACTTCGTTCATGCTCGGCTTTAAGGATTGAATTAAGACCGATCGCTCTGTTTCTGAGTAGTTTTTATCTTGAAGATGTTGAACTCGATAGATAAAAGCATTAAGGTAAGTTTCGGGTTGCTCGATGTAATTCTGACAATTACTCACAAAAATCTCCAGCCGTTGATTCATCCGATCGAGAGACTTGGGTAAATTCACCCGCCGCGTTCCGAAATCGTTAATAATTCCCTGCCAGTCTTGCTCTACGCTCTCTAACTCTTGGGTGACGATCGAGCGAGCGGAATCGCTTAATTCGATCGCTTTTAAAGTTTTGAGAATGTCTTTAATTTGTTGCTGCTTGAAATCTTCGAGTCGAGCCAGTGTAACAGCTTGACCGATTTCTTTTAATTTAAACGTGTCGATTAACGTCGTTGCAAAAGCTTCGGCGGGGATATACGAAGGCCCACTTGAATCATTTTTAAAGGGATTTTCCGATCCTGTCAAACGATAGTACAACGAGATGAAAAAGTTGGCAAATTTGCGAAACCCTAACGCCAGTCTACCTTTTGCTTCTTGATTCAAACTACTAATAAGAGGATGATGATAAAGTTTGTCGGTTAAAGATTTAATTTCTTTGGCATTGGGGGAAACTTGACCGCTGGCAAGCATGATTTCAATCGAGTTTTTAAGATGTTCTGCCCGCCATTGCAGTAGGGTTGTAATTAATTCCTGAATTTCCGATGCTAATAGGCTTAATATCAAATACATGAAAACTAAGCCAATTGCAATATCAACAACAAACGGTAGATTCATTCTAACTTTTCCTCCAACTTCACTCTCGAGACATTTATATTACAAACAAAAATAGAGATTGAACAGAATAGAAAAAAGTTAAGTTAACTCCATTTTATTCTGTTAGTTTTCTCTTTTCTCTAACCCTTCAAAAAAATCCCGTTTATCCAGTTTAACCCGCACGATCGCGATCGCTTCCAAAAATCCCCCTAAGTATTGTTGCGAAAAACAGTCTGCTTTTTGAGGGGCGATCGCCATCAGGGTCGAAAAACACTTATAAACTAAACTTTTAAAGTGCGATCGGGCAATTCTCATACTGGCAATTTGACTTTGTATCGTGTCTCTGGGATGGACGAGATAAGTTGCTGCGCATCTATAGCCGTTCGCGCCCTTTATCGTTCCAAGTTCAAATTTCTGGAGAATGAGGAAAGTCTGGGGAATGCCCGATCGCGACAGTGTCAACACATGGCGCGCGTTGCGCTATAGTTTACGACTTTTGACTGACACCGGAATGCGCAGATGCGGGGATGCCCAAACAGATCGAGCGTATTTATCTTGTTTTGGGAGCATTTAAATACGCATTGGCTTACAAACGCTTCTCCACCCATCTCCCTTCAAAAAGGGGACTTGAGAACTGCTATACTTCTGACATTCAGCTTCGTCTTGCAGCGGCCTCTTCACTCGATTCGATTTCCCGACGAATGTCTGCAAGGGTCGAGCCTCGTGCGAGCTTGCGCGTCCAAGTTTCGAGACCGCTACGATCTACATCCCGTCCGAGGACTTCTTGATAAATGCGATCGATGTTTTCTTCGGCTTCGGGACTGTTGGCAATTTCTTGACGAACCTGAGAAAGTGGGGTTCCGTCTGCCAACTCCACAGACCAATGGAGGAGTCCATCCACATCGGCTTCGCGTCCGAGAACGTCTCGGTAAATTCGATCGATGTCGCTGTAATAATCAGAAGGTTCGCGCTCGTCTTCTTCTTCGAGGTAATTGCGCCAATCAAATTCTCGATCGATTTCGTTATAGTAGCGCAGCCAGTCCATGTCGAAGCACAAAGAGTATTCTTCGCTGTTATAGCACCGTTCCTGGGAGAATCCAGGTAAAGTCCAGCCAAGGGTGAGTACGAAAGTAGAAATAGCCAACTTGGAGAAATTCATTGGCACTGGAACTGGCAATGGGACGAATAGTGTCTGGATTTGATATCGTTCGAGATCCGGACGTATATGTTTAGATGCTCGCGCTCGATTCCGGATCGGACTCGATCTACTACTAGTGTACAGATTGCCGGAAAAAGCGAGGAAATCAATTTTTGCACGCAGACTTCTTGTGTAAAGACTGAGGATAGGACTGACACAAAGCCTCTATCCGTAGGAGGTGAAGTCCGCAAAAATACCCCATCGGGGTCACCGTATTTAGAGCATACATCAGCGAAAACATTTCGAGCTTAAGATTGAATATAGATGGAAAAAAATTGTTTTCATCGCTCAAGCTGACATCAATTCACAAAATCTAGCGATTTAGGGGTAAAACAACCATGTCATCTCAATCTCCCTTCATCTTGAACACTAATATGGATAACATCATCCTCGAACTTTATGCTCGAACCATCTCTACGGGTTGTATTACACCGGCAGATTGGTTTTTGCTGACGAAAATGATGTTTTCGGATTCCCTGAGTATCGAACAAGGTGAGATTATTCGGCGGATTCTCTATGCGATTCGGCGACGGTTCATCAAGCGGGTTCCTCCGATTACCACTTATCACTGTCGCGCAGTTTGACTCGTGGGAAAATCGTCGTGTCGTCTAAAGAGTGTCATCCAGAGCGTGCGAGCATAGAAGATTCCTTGCCACATTTATGGAGCGTATCGAGTCCCCATTGATTCATTGACTCGCCGAAATTGGCTTTGAGAGGAATTGGAGAGAATATAAATGTCGATGCGATCGCCATTTAATTTCGCAAGATCGCTATTTTCAGGAAATATCTACTATCTATGCCCAATTCGAACCATACCGGGTTTTCGATCGAGAACCCGGTATTCTAATGCAAAGATACCGCGCGCGATCGGGAGATTTCTGGCAAATCGTTTCATGCAAACTGATAACTCTTCAACTGACTCTTCAAAGCGATCGCCCATCCTACCGCCTCGTCCTTCTCTTGTTAACGAACGATCGCTCTGGTTTATCGTTTTCCCGATCGCCTTAATTTGGTCGGCGCGACAAACGGGAATCGGGGAAGGGGAATGGCTCAATTTAGGAGGATTACCCCAGGTTCGAGAGTTTTTCCAGGCGGCATTACATCCCAACCTCAACCGAGACTTTCTTCAACTGACTGCCCAGGCCACCCTAAAAACCCTCGCCTATGCCATTTGTGGAACCACCTTCAGTCTCTTCTTGGGCTGCGTGGGGGGGGTCTTCTCTTCAGAAATTTGGTGGCGATCGCGATCGTCTAGAGCCTTTAGAGTCAACCTGAAAACATGGCTGGCGATTCGCGGCATCCTCAGCATTCCCCGTGCCATCCACGAAATGGTATGGGGGCTATTTTTCGTCAATATTTTCGGACTCGATCCGATTGTCGGAATTTTGGCGATCGCTCTTCCCTTCGGTGCGATTACGGCGAAAGTATTTGGGGATATTTTAGATGAAACCCCGCGAGAACCCCTCTACGCACTTCTCAACGCCGGAGTGTCCCCAATCAACGCTTTTCTATACAGCCTGATTCCCCAAGCATTTCCCGGTTTACTATCTTATGCCTTCTACCGTTTTGAATGTTCGATTCGATCGGCTGCGGTATTGGGAATTATCGGTGCGGGAGGGTTGGGTTACCAACTGAATTTGAGCCTTAAGTCCCTGCGTTACGAGGAAATGTGGACGTTGTTGTGGGCGCTAGTGTTGCTGTCGGGGATGGTGGATTTTTGGAGTGCGTCGGTGCGTCATGGTATTGGCGCGCCGAGTCGGTTGGATTTGAATGCCGGGAAGCTAAAGGGGCGATCGATCGATTCGCGGGGTTCCGTTCGTTCTTTATGGGGGGTTTTGCTGCTGGTTCCGGTATCTTTTTGGGCGGTTGGAGCAGATTTTGGCAAACTCTGGCAACCTAGAACTTACGTCCTCCTGGGGGATATTCTCCAAGCTGCTTTTTCTCCGGATCGGTCTAAATTTGCCGCTTTGGTTCCCCTGTGCGCCCAAACCTTGGCGATGTCGGTTTTAGCGATGGTAGGGGCGGGATTGGGAGCAATATTGCTGTCGTTTACCGCAGCG
>NZ_JADEXN010000093.1 GCF_015207075.1 Zarconia navalis LEGE 11467 | reverse complement strand
TGCCTTGCTTCATCACTAAACTGCTCTAAATTAGAATCACCGTGTTAATTCCCGGTAGAACTAATTCCATTTCTGGAGTACCTTCCGGCGGCCACACCGGAGTCACCACCCGAAAGGTTAAATAGGCGGCAAACAAGCCTAGAAAAATCATCGCTTCTGCCACCAGAAACAGATAAATTCCCGTCAGTCGATGGTCTGGATGTTCTTCGTGGTGACCCGCAGCAGCTTCCTCGGAGTTGTGGTAGTTGAGTTCGGTTTTGGCCGGATCGATCGCTGAACCTTGCATAGATCTTCTCGTCTGTGTTGTCTGTGTTCGGTGTTGTTTGTCCTTTGCCGACTGCCCCATTATTTTGTGAGTTTAGATGGCAAAGGACGATGGCTTACATTTCTGCTTTTACTTCTTCCAAGAGTTCGTCCACCGATCGATCGTCTTCTATCAATTCTAGATCGATGCCGTATTCGTAAGGTCCCGACCAAAGAACGGGTTCTTCATCGAAATTCTCGATCGCCGGGGGAGAGGTTGTTTGCCACTCCAGGGTTAACGCTCTCCAGGGGTTTGCACCCGCTTTGGGGCCTTTCGACCAACTCCAAACGGCATTAATGATAAAAGGAATCGTCGAGAACGCTAAGATAATCGATCCGACGGTACACACCATATTCACCGTGGCAAATTGGGGATCGTACTGTACCACCCGCCGGGGCATTCCTTGCAGTCCCAAAACGTGCATGGGGAAGAAGCAGAGGTTAAACCCGACAAAATGGAGGAAGAAGTGAACCTTGCCCCAGGTTTCGTTGAACATCCGCCCGGTCATTTTCGGATACCAGTGGTAGATTCCGGCGTAGATTCCGGTGACGCTACCACCAAAGAGGACGTAGTGGAAGTGGGCGACGATGAAGTAGGTATCGTGAACGTGGATGTCGAAGGGCACCGAAGCCAGCATCACGCCGCTGAGTCCGCCGATGAGGAACAAGGCGACAAAACCGATCGCGAACAGCATGGGCGTGTTGAGGCGAAGTTTACCCCGCCAAATGGTGGCCACCCAGCTAAAGACCTTAATTCCCGTCGGGACGGCGATCGCCATCGTGGCAATCATAAAGAACATCCGCAGCCAGCCGGGAGTCCCGCTGGTGAACATATGGTGCGCCCAGACGATCAATCCCAAAAAGGAAATCGCCAAACTGGAGTAGGCGATCGCCGTATAGCCGAAAATGGGCTTGCGGGCGTGGACGGGCAGAATGTCGGAAATCATGCCGAACATCGGCAAAATCATGATGTACACCGCCGGGTGGGAGTAGAACCAGAACAAGTGCTGGTAGACGATCGGATCGCCGCCACCGGTGGGATTGAAAAATGCCGTCCCGGCAATCAAATCGAAACTGAGCAAAATGAGCGCCCCGGCAAGTACTGGAGTCGAAATCAGAACCAGTGCCGAGGTTGCCAGCATCGCCCAGCAGAACAAGGGCATATCGTAAAACGTCATGTCCTTGATGCGCATCGTCAGCAGGGTAGTGAGGAAGTTCAACGCCCCCAAAATCGAAGAGGTTCCCAGAATTAGGACGCTGAGAATCCAAGTCATTTGTCCCACTTGACCGCTGGACGTACTCAGAGGTGGATAAGAAGTCCAACCCGCGCCGGGAGTTTCGGTGATCAGGCTAGAGAGAAGCAAAATACCGCCGGGGGGAACCATCCAAAAGGCGATCGCGTTCAATCGGGGGAATGCCATATCCTTCGCCCCGATCATCAGCGGAATTAGGTAGTTGGCGAACGCCCCGGTTCCGGCCGGAACGATCCATAGGAAAATCATGATCGTCCCGTGGAGGGTGAGAACGCCGTTATAGTTCTCGAAGCCTAGAAAGTCTGGGTTAGGTGTTGCGAGTTCCGCGCGCATACCCGTCGCCATCACCCCACCGATCAGGTAAAAAATGAAGCTGGTGACCAGGTATTGAATACCGATGACCTAGTGATCGGTATTGAAAGTAAAGTAGGCCGTCCAAGGCCATTTCTCTGGGTGGGAATGACCTTCGGGCTTCGCGTCAGGTTGTAGTGATGTTGCTGTCATAACTGAATTTCAGTTGAGTCTCGATTTAGTGATGGTGACCCGTGTGATGGAGTTGGGCGAGGGTGCGATCGTCTACGCCTAAATCGGCAGTTCGCAGGGCGAGGCGATCGGTCTTGGAAAGAGTCTCCGGAACCATGGCGACGGTGTTCTCACCGGCTTCGGTCATGGCAATTTGAGACTGCAACCAAGCATCAAAGTCTTCTGGGGCTTCGACGATCGTCTGAGACCTCATTGCCCCGTGGTAAGACCCGCACAGTTCGGCGCATACGATTGGATAGGTTCCGGGAATTTGGGGCTTGAAGCGCAGTTCGACGGTTCGTCCGGGAATTGCATCTTGCTTGAGGCGGAATTGGGGAACCCAAAACGCATGAAGGACATCTTGGGCTTTAATGTTGAGTTTGACTTCCCGATCGGCTGGAACGTGTAGTTCTCCAGAAACTACACCGCTTTGGGGATAGGTAAAGATCCAAGCAAACTGCAGACCTAACACGTCTACTTCCACATCAGCAGGTTGTCCTTGGGTTTGGGGAGAAGCCCCCACCCCAACGGCGACGCGATCGGGTCTGGCTTGAGAATCGCCCGGAATCAGCCCGGAAATCTGGGCATCGGGATTGGCGGCCACTTGAACGACCTGGCGATCGCCCGAGGCCATCGGATCTAAGCCGCCCATGGTGTTATAAACTTCAAAACTGTAGATCGACAGTCCCACGACGATAACCACGGGAATGCCCGTCCAGAGAATTTCGAGGGGCAAGTTACCTTCGATTGCCGGTCCGTCGGTATTGTCTCCGGGTTGTTGGCGAAATCGAAAGATTGCAATGACGATCGCCCCTTCAACGAGTAAAAATAGTCCGGTGGCAATGGTCATCATCGTATTGAACAAGCCATCCACCAAAGGCGCTTCTTGGGAGGCCGCGATCGGCATCCAACCGTTGTTTTGACCGTACCACAAACTCGCTAGGGTAATGACCACGCCAAATAGCATGGTGATAATTGCAGTTGGGATTTTCACGTTACATTTCTCCTCTGGGAGGTTTGGGCTTCGAGCGCCGGATTCTTCGGTTCGGGTTGTGCGGAGGTGGGGGAAGGACGATCGAAACCGATTTCATGGTGCGGCTTGAGGTCGCTACTTCATCATTGTAAAAGTAAAACTTGTCGCACTATCGCTCACCGTCGCCCTCTCTCATCGTTTTCTACACTTACCAAGGTAGAGCAGGTTGTGGGCCCGGTGGACTAGCCGGCCAAATCTTTAGTTTTTTTTTTGGATCGTCGAGCCAATGTCGCAATTTCGGGCGATACACTCAAAGTACGAACATTTGTAAATTCACAAGCTTAGCCGATCTCGCTCCTCAAGGCAATCTTAAGACATTGCTAAAGCAATACTGTTCGGTGAGATTGACCCTTTAAGGTAAACATATCACTCTCCAAGAACAACCCGATGCGGCTCGCGAGTTGTCGATCGGTAGCGGCTCTCATTCTGATGAACTTTTGTTGCATATGGCAAACTCTATTCTCCATTCAGCCAACTCACCGAAAAAGATAGATTCGTCCACTGGCTTCCAACCTCTGGAGTTTATCCGGGGTTTAATTTGGAAAATGGCGATCGCTATCCTAATTTTGATGGCAATTGGCAGTGCGACGCGGGTGATGAATGCCGGGTTAGCCTGTCCGGATTGGCCGCTATGCTATGGGGAACTCGTTCCCACCGAGCAGATGAACCTGCAAGTCTTTTTGGAGTGGTTCCATCGCCTCGACGCAGCCGCTATCGGGTTGATGGCCATCGGTTTAGTCGGCGTGTGCGGGTGGTTTCGGCGCGAGCTTCCTCGCTGGCTGCCCTGGGCGGCGATCGGCATCCTGGCAACAATCGTTTTCCAGGGAGTTTTAGGCGCGCTGACGGTGACGCAATTACTACGATTCGATATCGTCACCGCCCACCTGGGAACGGCTTTGCTGTTGTTCGTCGCCGTCCTGGTGGTGGGCTTAATCCTTACCCCCTATCAAGGAACCGGAACGGCCCGTCGATGGGGTTGGGTCAGCGGTGCGGGGGCAATTTTGGTCTACTTCCAAAGCTTGTTAGGGGGCTTGGTCGCCTCTCAATGGGCCTTGCATCAATGCTTTGGCAACCAACAGCTTTGTATCGTCATGAACGGACATATTGCCGGGGTGGTTTTCCCCACAGTGGCGATCGTTATTCTGCTTGTAGGGGCTTGGCGAACACCGGGGCTACACCCGACCTTGCGCAAAACCGCTCATCTTTCTGGAGGTCTCTTGGTGGCACAAATTTCTCTGGGGGTCGCCACCTTTTACCTACACCTGCAAGTGGAACCCCTCACCGTCGCCCATCAAACCGTGGGTGCGCTTTTACTCGGTAGCTTGGTCGCTTTTACCATCTTGGCGATGCGCGATGACTCAACGTCGCCCATCAAGACGGTTTAGTTTACCCATCCCCGTCCCGTGTATTTTTTGACTTGATTTTTATCGATCGCTTCGACCCCGACCTCCCTCGAATCGATTTCCAAGCCTTCGAAAAGCCTCAAATTTCGACGGGGTCTTGAGTCTGACCCACTCCCTTGAATACCGATTCCATCAAGAGTCAATGGCTCTGTCGTCGAACCCCAAAACTGAGATCGAGAACTTACGAATCGATCGCGCCATCGTATCGTCGCGCGATCGCCTTTTACGAGAGGACGAGAAATTCATGCAACATCTTGCTAGTTCCAACACTCAACGACACCATCAAAATGTATTCCAAGTCATAGAGACTTACTATCAGCTCACCAAGCCTCGGATTATTATCCTGCTGTTGATTACCACTGCTGCCGGGATGTGGGTCGCTGCCAGCGGTCGAATCGATCCGTTGCTCTTTTTTGCCACCATGACGGGTGGAGCGCTATCGGCAGCTTCGGCGAATGTCATCAATTGCCTGTACGATCGCGATATCGATTACGTGATGGAACGCACCCGCCATCGTCCCCTACCCTCGGGTCGCGTCCAGCCTCGGGATGCCTTGCTTTTCGCCATTGCTCTGGCAGCTTGCGCGTTTACCTTACTCACGGTGTGTGCCAACCTCCTCGCGGCCATGCTGGCAATGTCGGGGATCGTTTTCTACGTCCTCATCTACACCCACTGGCTCAAACGCCACAGTACCCAGAATATCGTCATCGGTGGTGCTGCCGGAGCGATTCCTCCCCTCGTGGGTTGGGCTGCCGTCACGGGAGATTTGAGCTGGGGCGCTTGGATGTTGTTTGTTATCGTCTTTCTCTGGACGCCTCCCCATTTCTGGGCTTTGGCAATTTACATTCGGGATGAATACGCTGAAGTGGACGTGCCGATGTTACCGGTGATTGAGGGGAACGAGGAAACGACGAAGCAAATTTGGCTCTACACCTTGTTGATGTTGCCGGCGACGGTTCTGATGGTTTACCCCCTCGGTGTTTGCGGTGTCGTCTATCTGGGAATCGCAATCGGATTGGGATGGATCTTCGCTCGCAAAGCGTGGGAGTTGTGGCACGCCCCAGACGATCGCGATGCAGCCCGATCGCTGTTTAAATATTCCATTCTCTACCTGATGCTATTGTGCGTGGGTATGGTAGTCGATAGTCTCCCCTTCTCCCATTACCTAACTCAGATAGCCGCCGATCGCTGGCAGACCCTGGTTGGGATGTTGGGAATTCTGTAAACCGGAGATGGGAAGGATGTCGCGAGGGGCGATCGAAATTCACGATAGACTCTTCCCCGGCTCTGACAAGTGTAGTTTTTTTACCAAAGTCGCTCAAATGAAGGTTTTTCGTTCACTCCCAATTGACATTTTCTCCGTGAATTATTCGATCGCGAACGAATCATGGTTGTCCCGCGCATCGTTTCTGCCCAGTCAGAGAGTAGCGACTCACCCCTGAGTAAAAAACCTACACTTGTGAGCTTCCCCGGCTCCGGCCTCAATCGAGTTCGTCGAGTTGGGCTTCGGCATTCTCAACCCCTTCACGATCGTCCTGCTGTCGGTACAACTCCAACGCTTTCTCGAAGTATTCGATCGCCTCATCTTCCCGCTCCCGGCCGAGCAGAGCCAATCCCATGTTGTAATGGGCGTCGGCATTGTCGGGTTGCTGTTGGGTTGCTTGACGCAGGGCGACGATCGCCTCTAAAAAGTCTTCCTTTTCAATTAAAATTTCGCCAATGGCTGCCTGGGTTTCGATTAAATCCGGTTGAACGCGCTCGGCTTGGCGGTAGTATTCTAAAGCCCGATCGATATTATCCATGGACTTGTACAGGTCGCCGAGCTGGAAGTACAATTCTCCGTTATCTCGATCGAGTCGGGCAGCTCTTTCAAAAGCGGCGAGTCCTTCTTCCGGCTTGCCTGTATTAAATAGGGCGACCCCGAGATTGAGTTGCACGGTACCGGAATTGGGGGCGAGTTCGGCGGCTTTTTGCAGGGTAGCGATCGCATCTGAGTAACGTTCTAGTTCGATGAAAACCGAACCCATAGACTCCAAAACTTGCCAATTGTCCGGTTCGCGGGACACTACCTGCTCGAATGCTCCGAGAGCCTCTTCGTATTTTTCCTGGCGCAGCTTCACCACACCCAAACCTAAATAGGCATTGACGCGATTGGCATTGATGTCCGTGCTGCGTTCGTAAGCTGTCGCCGCCTCATCGTATCGTTCCAGATTGGCTAAGGCATATCCCAAAGCATAGTGAAACTCGGCATTGTTCTCTTCAATGGCAATTGCTTTTTGATACGCATCCACGGCAGCCGAGAAGTTTTCTTGACTGCTTTGGAGATAGCCGATACTTGAAAAAATACGGGCGTTCGTATCGTCGAGGGTTGCCGCTTCCTCATAAATCGCTAAGGCCTCTCCATACTCTCCCGCATCCACAAATTCTCGTCCTCTAACCAGTAAGCTGTTGAGATCTGGACTGCTCGAGTCGTTCCGGGGTTTGGCGTTCTGTGCCATTGCCTCAAATTCGGGCGCTGGAATTATGGCTTTTGCACTCTGCGCCGAGTTCGTGAAGGAATCAAGGGCGATCGATTTAGAATCGTTGGCAATTGCTTGGGCGCGAGTGGAACTAGAGAGGATGGAAAATCCAGTCAGCCAAAGAATACCAGCGAATAGGGTGAGCTTTTGCATATCTTTTGATGATGAAAGCGATCGTATTTTTTCTTCCGTTGATTTTAGCGAACAAAATGGGAGCCTGGAAGCCCATCTCTTTTTTTGTGGGCCGACACCAGAAAAATTGGCTCTGAAAAACCCGGCTTATGGAAGCCGGGTTTTTTTCGGGAGAGAAAAATGGAAAGGTTTTTCAATGGGTCTTTACGTTTTTAGGAAGGTATAAACTCACCCGCTCGAACCCAATTGTTCCGAAATTACTCCCCCGGAATAATGTAAGCAGCGATCGCCGTCGCCCCGTTTAAGGTTTCGGGATAGACGGAGAAGGGTTGACTCGATCGACGATTGTCGCGATCGGTTGACTGGGATTTAAGGACGATTGAAGAATCATCGAGCGATCGACTGAATCGTTGGCGATCGTCAACAAGGGATTCGATAAAATTCCAGCCAGAGATGTACCGATTAACGACAGTACTAACCCCACTTGTAACGGACGCATCCCCGGTAAATCCCACCGAGTTTCGGGATAGTTTTTTACGGAGTCCGACATCTCGTGCGGCTCTTTGACCACCATCATTTTCACGACGCGGATGTAATAATAAATCGACACCACACTCGTGACTAATCCGAGCAAGACCAACAGATACAGCCCTGCCTGCCAACCGGCCCAAAATAGATAAATTTTGCCGAAGAAGCCAGCTAACGGTGGAATTCCTCCCAAAGACAGTAAGGAAATACTTAGACCCAACGTTAAGAGAGGATCTTTCTGATAGAGTCCGGCATACTCGCTAATCTTGTCGGTTCCCGTTCGCAGGGAGAAGAGAATCACGCAGGCAAAGCCACCCAGGTTCATGAATAAGTAGACGAACAGGTAGAAGACTATGCTCGAATACCCCGCTTCCGTGCCCGCAAGCAGACCGATAATCACAAATCCGGCTTGACCGATGGAAGAGTAGGCTAGCATCCGCTTCATGCTGGTTTGAGCCAGGGCAACGGCATTTCCCAGGATCATACTCAGGATTGCTAGAGCCGTGAAGACAAAATGCCAGCGATCGGTCACAGGCTCGAAGGCAGTTGTCAGAAGACGAATGGCAAGGGCAAACCCCGCAGCTTTTGAACCGACAGAGAGGAATGCCACCACGGGAGTGGGGGAGCCTTCGTAAACGTCGGGAGTCCATTGGTGGAAGGGAACGGCAGAAATTTTAAAGGCGATACCGGTGATGGTAAAGACCAAGGCGATCGCCATGCCAATGGATGACCCGGCGCTGCCAGCCGCAATTCCAGCCGCAATTTCGTCGAGTTGGGTTTGACCGCCGGATAGTCCGTACAGCAAAGACACGCCGTACAGAAAAACAGCCGAACTCGATGCTCCGATTAACAGGTACTTCAAGGCAGCTTCGTTAGAGCGAGAGTCCCGTTTCATGTAACCGGTGAGTAGATACGAAGAGATACTCAGGGTTTCCAAGGCGACAAAAATCGTGACCAGCTCGTTCGCTCCGGATAAAAACATTCCGCCCAAGGTGGCTGTTAGGAGAATGCTGATAAATTCTGCCAGAGACGTACCGCTTTGTTCCACGTAGCGCACGGATATCGAAATCGTTACGGCTGTGGAGAGGGCAATAATACCGCGAAACATCAGGCTGAGAGCATCGCCATTAAACGCCCCCAAAAAAGCAATCGACTCGGTATTGTCCCATTGATAAATTAGGGCAGCGACCGCCGCGAGCAAGCCAGCGATCGAGATGTAGGGAGTCCAGCGCGAGGAGGTGCGCCCCACAATCAAATCTACCCCTAACACCACCACTAGGGTGACGATTACAATTCCTTCTGGCAAAATCGTCCCCGCATTGAGTTGGGAGGCAAGATTGGCAACATCCATAGGCTTTAAAATTATCTCGAACGGTAAAAATGACAGACTGATTTAGCCTACCAGCCAGCAGCGATCGAGGCTGGCTCCTCGCCTTTGAAGTTGCTGGCAAATTCATAATCTGTTACAAATTCTACCCCAAACTGGGTTCGCACTGGGGACTCGATCGAGGAGATCTCAACGAACTACAGGCTTGACTCGAACGTGGAACCCGTCGTTTATTGACTCGCACCCACTCCGTAGGTCTGCATTTTTTGCATGAAAAATGCTTCTAAACTAGGGCGAGTCAAACTTAGAGAAACCAACTGAGCGTCCATCAAGCGCAAACTGGCGAGAAAATCTTCCGGCGTTCCCCGCAAATGTCCCTGCCAACCATCCAATTCGACGGTCAGATTGGGAATCCATTCTTTCAAGACCTCGAATTGCCCTCCCCGACCCTTAACTTGATAGTGTTGACTCCCTCCGAGGAGTTCGTTGAGCGAACCCAGACAAACCAATTCGCCCTGGATTAGAATAGCCACCCGATCGCAAATTTTTTCAACATCGGCTAAAACGTGACTATTAAAAAAATTGTTTTTCCTTGCTCTTTGAGCCACAAAATGATTTGCCGCATTTGGTAGCGACCCATGGGATCGAGTCCGGACATGGGTTCGTCGAGAAACACGATTTCGGGATCGTTAATGAGTGCCTGGGCCATGCCTACCCGTTGCAGCATTCCTTTCGAGTATTGTCGGAGGGGTTTCTTTCGAGCCGTTGATCGAGCCAAACCCACCAAATCTAGCAACTGGGGGATACGCTGGCGTTGCTGGGATGCTGGAATCTCAAACAATCCGGCAACAAACGCCAAGAATTCCCACGCCGTTAAATAGTCGTAGAAGTAAGGGTTTTCTGGCAAATAGCCGACCCGTTGCTTGGACGAACGATCTCCGAGGGGAATTCCGAGTAACTGCCCTTCCCCTTGAGTGGGACGAACGATACCTAGCAGCATCTTGAGAAGGGTTGTTTTTCCCGCTCCATTGGGACCGAGCAAACCAAAGGTTTCACCTTCCCAGACGCTTAGGGAACACCCTCTGAGAGACTCTACTTTTTGGTTTAGCCAAAAGCCCGTTCGATAGACCTTACAAAGATTTGAAACCCATACCGCAATCGGTCGAGTAGGCGCTGTCGTTCGAGCCGTAGAAGGCGCTTCCATACCCGTATATCAACCGTTCGATTTTCACCCTGCTGGCTTATTGCAGAAGTATCCTCACTAGGATATTTTTGCAGGCTTTGTATATCCTCTAGAAATCGAGGAATTTTAGATCGCTTTTCTGCCATTAACCGGGTTGAAGTTTGAGGGGTCGAATTCAGGGAGAAAAGAGACTCCCTGATGACCCATGTTCGCTCCTCACTTCGCACACTCCGCACTTCAAACCCAATGGAGAATTTTACTGTAGGTAAGCGATCGGATCGACGGCTCCCACCCCAGCCGGATGAAGCTCGAAGTGAACGTGGGGCCCAGTGCTGTAGCCAGTGCTACCCATTTCAGCAATTTGTTGACCCTGCGCGACTTCTTCTCCTTCGTTCACTAACAAGCGACTGTTGTGAGCGTACAAAGTGATCGAGCCATCGGGATGGGTGATTTCCACCAAGTTTCCGTAACCGCCCGAGTTCCAGCGGGAATAGGATACGACTCCAGATGCTGCGGCAACAATCGGAGTGCCCACAGGACCGGCAATATCGATTCCCTGGTGCATCCGACCCCAACGCCAACCGTAACCCGATGACAATTCGCCTTGAGCGGGCCAGGTATACGAACCGGAAAAGTCCCCACTTCCAGGAGACAAAGTTCCCGGCGCGACTTTGGGCAGATAGGCTTGAGGAGCCGACAAACTGGGTAATTCGGGCGATACCATGCGCGGTGCGCCGATGGGAGCGTAATTACGGCTACCCAGCGGTGCGACAGCGACTTCCGAATCTTCTTGGGAAGCTGTCGAGTCGAGAGAAGCCGTGCTTTCCTCGATGGTTTCTTCAGGTAAAGTCGCGCTGAGAACAAACTCTTCTTCTACAACCTCAGCAGCCTCAACTTCGGTATGAGACTGACTCCAAGGCTGTAAACCTTCGGTTTGTAGAGCGGCAGTATGTTGCTCGGGAGCAAACTCTGGATTGATTTGTCGAGCCGAAGAGATGGACTCTTCTGTTGCCGCTGCGACGGTTTCGGACTCGGGTCTGACGCGATGCTTGGCGCGGAGTTTGTCAATACCCGCTCTTAATTCCTCGACGTATTCGCGGGTATCGGCACTTGCACTCGCCTGGTTCGGGGAACCCGTTTTCAGCTTGGCTGCCAGACGTTGATTTGTGTCATCGCTGCCTTGACCGAATGCGACCCAGGAACTCGATTCGGCTTGAGTTCGGTCAATTGCTTTTTGGGATCGAGCAACCCCCAAATTCGGAACTCCATTGACCTTACCGCTCGTGGAAGAATCGATCGGATCTAGCTCGATGCTTGTAGAAATCGAACGATGTCTGGGTAAAGAGACGCGAGGCACGCTTTCTTCGTTCTCGGAGGATTTGGACGCTACTTTGTTGCCAAACACCGTTAGCGAAGTTTGGGGTGTCAGCGTTGCTCCTGGGGGAATATCGATTTGTTGACCCACTCTAATAAAACTGGGGTCGCTCAAGCCGTTAAGATTGGCCAACTCCTCGACAGAAATATTGTACTGGCGAGCGATTTTGTAAATGCTCTCGCCGTCCCTAACTCGGTGAACGGCAGCGTTAAGGCGGCTTCTAACATTGGGGTGAACGGCCGACGCTCCGAGAGTGGAAATTGTCTTGCCAGACAAACCGGTGGGTTTTTCGGCGTCCACACTCAGTGAAGTGCTCGGTTGGCTCGAATCTATTGAAGAAGCCATTGAGAGTCGATCTGTATCTAAACCTCTGCCCGGATCTACATCAGCAGTGGAAATAGAAGGTTTCAGCGCGCTTTGGGAGAGTTTAGCCGATGGTGTTGGGGGTCGATCGATTTGGGGTGCGGTCTGGGCAAACTGCTTCGATCTCTTGAA
>NZ_JADEXN010000092.1 GCF_015207075.1 Zarconia navalis LEGE 11467 | reverse complement strand
ACCCCATGAAGATAAAGTAGGGAATTGCCAGGAGGGTGGAGTTTTGCATAATGCCGAACATCCGCAGGGGGAGGTTGCCCCAAAAGGCGAAGTCGAACGCACCGAACGCCGCACCGATAATGCTAAACAGAATTGCTACTCCCCCCAGGGAGAAGGCGACGGGATAACCCAGTAGGAGCAATCCCAGGGCCCCGACAAACATCGCCGGTCCCAACCAATCAATCATCGCCATGGGAGTCCTCCGGGGGGAACGAGTATCCGCGCCAAATTGCCCAATTTTTGATGGCTTCGGAAATCCCTTGCAAGATGAGTAGCCCGAAACCAACTAATAGTGCCGTTTTGATGGGGTAGCGTGGCAATCCGTTGGGGTCTGGAGAACTTTCCCAAATTTGCCACGAGTTGAAAATCGGAGTCCAGGAAAACCACACGACCATGATGCAGAATGGGATCAGAAATAGTAGAGTTCCCAAAAAGTTAACGAGGGCTTTGCGTTGGGGATTCCAGCGATCGTAAAACAAATCGACCCGGACGTGGGCGTTATGTTTGAGAGTGTAGGCGGCACCGAGGAGAAAAACTAAATCGAACAAATACCATTGGGCTTCGATCGAGGCATTGGAGGTGAGGCTTTGCCCGAGGTGTTTGCCAATGTAGCGCCCCACAGTATTCCACGTCCCAATAACGATCGCGACGGGCAACAACCAATAGGTTAAACGACCGATGCGTTCGTTGGTCGCATCGATGAGTTGGGACAATCGAAGGAGGGCTTGCAAAGCGATCGCTCCAAGTGCGATAGTAGCGATTTTGATTGTACCCCCTGTGCGGACAGGTACAAAACTAGACTTGTCTTTTGATTTCCTTTCCTCAAACCCAAGGATTGCCCTACGGACGGTCTACCATCGTTTACTGGAGAGATTGAGAAGAATGCGCCGGCGGTGGCTGGTTAGGACTTGGAGAATCTTGTTTGTGAGAATAGTACTTAGGAAAGAGATATTTTCCTAACCCGATACTCCCACAGGCTGAGGTGACTAGAAGCGAGATCCAAAGAACGCGGTCTGGAGAGAAGAGATCGGATGAAGCAGAAGTTTTGTCGAGAGTTGTCACAGACTCACTCGCTTCAGCTTGGAGAGCGACGGGAACGGAGACAACGGTCTTTTGGAGATTGGATGTATCACGGAGGTTAGAGACCGATCGGGTTTGCGATCTCTGCGGCGAATCGAGCGACAAGTCGTTTGCCTCGTCAGCGGAAAAGACTCCCAAAGATAAAAGATTGGGTAATAGGTTCGGATCTTCGATCGTGTTACCTTCCGTGAGGTTAGGCCGCGCGATCGAAGCCGCATTTTCCGATGGTAGCGCGTCGGCTCGATCGAGAACAATACTCGAAGCAAAACTGCCTCCTGCTCGCTCGGAAGCCCTCGGATCGCTATTCTGACGCATCTGCTCTAAATTTACGTCAGATTTTGGCTTGCTGCTCGATGAAGAAGCAGTTGTGGAAGGGATAGTACCGCTCGACGGGCGACTGTTTTTTACGTAAGTTTCCGTGGAAACCGATTTTCCGACCGTATCTTGCCAAGCTTGCCAGCTTTCTCCATCGCTCAAACTGGCTTCGGGCACGTAGGTCGTCGATCGACGCCCAATCTCGGTCTGGGCACTGCGGAAGAAATAATGTCCTCCGAACAGAATCGCGATCAGGGTAATAAAGGCAGAGAATTCAAGTTGCTTCATGACTAAATCGGTGACCGATCGGGTCACAAGTCAAAGGATCTAATTGAGATTTTTCGCTGATTGCAAAATCAGTATATACACGTACATTTGTTTTGTAACGAAAAATATACTGCGGGGAAACACGCAATCTACCGCCAATATTAAGCTCTACAATTGAATCTGGCAAGTCTCAATTGTTATAGTTTGACCGTAAAATCTCGGATTCAAAACCGATCGCCAATATTTCTCGAGCCTTTATAAGCTGAAAGTCTATCTATTACGGGCTTTTTAAGACGATGAGCTTAACTCGAACTGCTTTGTATTATCTTGTTAAAGTTTCTATAAAGCTTTAAAAAAACAATCGATCTGCAACTCACACTCTTCTGCTGGTAAGTTCTACAAGTGATTCGATCGCAATTTTGCTTCTAAAACCCCAACGAACCCGAGTTGGCGATCGATCTTTTAATACTCTGCGTAATTATACGGATATCGAGATAAATGCAGCGAGCGGTGAAACCCCATCGACCCCAGAAATTAAAGCCACGATCCGAAGTCTTGACAAAATTCACTTAAGGAAAGGAGGTCAATTCGGGTATCGCTGGATATAGAATTTCGCGATCGCTCCGTATTGTATCCCCAGTCTGCCAAGAATAACCTGACCGAAGTTAAGTCGGGTTGTTGGCTCACGAGTTGCAGGGTTTTCAAGCGATCTTCGATAAACCAGATAACCGGGGTTCCGTCCGATGTGGTGTATCGATCGCGCAGTTCTCGCAAAATTTGATACTTCGGTTTCTTCGTTTCCTTACCAAAAAGCTGTTCTGGGGGCAGTTCGATCCCCTCTCCAGCCAGAAGCGATCGCACGAAACGTCCCTCTTTGGTGGTGATAATCACCGGCAGGACATCCGACTCGATAACCCCTCGCAAGCGTTCCACCACCCCCGGATAGAATTGGTGCAAGCTCAACCATCCCGACAAATCCGTCGAGATCCACTCATCGCGGGTGCGATCGAGTTTTGCTGCCACTTGGGCTTTCTCAATATCGTATTGAGCCACCAGGGTTTGGGCGATTTCACCCCAGTTTTGCAAAATCTGGGCCTCGGGAATTCCCTGCAACCGTGCCTCAACGAGGACGGGCATTTCCCAACCCGTTTCAATTACCGGACGCAGGCGATAGAACGATTCGGCTAAACCTTCTGGGGGGGTGAGATTTTGGGGCGATCGAATTTGGCAGTAGGTGCGCCATGCCGTCTGGAAATACTCGATGAGACCGTTACAGAGAACGCCATCGAAATCTAGGGCGAGAATGGTGGGTTTTTGGCTGGGCATAAGTTTTTGGGATGGGGTATGCAGTTTAAGTATTATTGGCAGTTTTGGAGGTTTCTACAGTTTGGGTTTGACCACAATGGGGCTTTGTCCTCGCGTAATTAACGCGATTTTCTGCTCTTGGGGCTGGAGGATACAAATGCGATCGCCACCCAGCTCAAAGACAACAAAATCACCATCTAGATGAGTGGCATGGCTAACTCGCCAAGAGAGAAATGGTGTCTCAAAGGCAAAATTGAAGCTTAAATTCTCTTTTTCGTTCTCGCCGGTAATACCGCCAATCCCCAAAAGCTTAGTCTGATAGTCCCAATCAGTATTATCGGTGAGCTTTGGGGCTTGTCCGACATAATTGGAGATACAATGATTTGGATTGAAGAATTTGGCAGTGGGCACGGCCGGGGCAATATCAGAAAGAACGACTTGGTTGTCTCGTCTGGTACTAATCGCCAGATCGAACTGACCCTCTTGATTTGGACAAACCAATAGTGTCTCGTTTCGCTCGGTCGCCATTAGATCTTTGACCACCTCTGGATTCTTCCCTTCAAGATCCGATCGAATCACCTGTGTTCCATCGGTCGTAATGTAATACAAAACGTATTCTTCTGGGGGTTGTAGCTGTTCGGCGGCAACGACATCGAGTTGGGTCACCAGACTCACAGGGCTGTTAAGACCATACCAAACCAATAACAGAGCGTAACTAATGCAATGAATGACGAACGTTGCTTTGAGAGATTGTCGGACGGCTTTTTCTCGCTTGCGAAGTAGAAACCAAAAGAAGGGATACTCGACGAGTAGGGTTAGCAAAAAAGCTAACGCAATAAACAAACATACCCAAAGATAAGCATTTTCAAAGGTAACGTTCGCCATCCCCGACAGCCGATTCGTAAGCAAGAGCGATCCCGCCCAAGCAGATGCATAGTTGGCCAGAACGAGTATCGCAGTGGTTGGACCGCGTGGGATGCGAAACCATTTTGCCAGCAGAATTCCTTCGACATAACCAATGAGCACATTGCCTATAAAAAGGTGTACCAACATAGTCGAGATCGCGGGTGTGAACGCATTAGCCCATGCCGGAGAAGGCAACAGGGCGATCGCCAAACCCAAAATTGCAGCCAGTTTCCAGTTGCGTTTCATACACAATTTCACACACAATTATCGAATCTGGGGGCAGGCAGGAGTGCAACCCTTCACAGTAAGCGCAATTGATTTTGCGATCGATCTTCCACCTCATCCGTCTCCACTGCCTCAGTTTCTGCCCCCCCAACAGGACATTGCCAGATTTCCCCATCATCCGATAGCAAACTCTCGGCGGCCGCCAGCAAGTCCGACTGAAGATCCTGGAGGTCCTCTCGATTATCGATATAGGTGTTGAGTGCTTCCATCGGATCGATACTGCGGCCGATCCCTAATTCAGGAACCCGAGGTCGGGCGAGTTGGCTGACCAGTTCCGGTTGGATGGTGTAGTTGTGGGCTTCTTTTAAGGCTTCGTGCAATGCTGCCATTTCGATCGTCTCTAACCCCTCCGCCGCGATTTTGTAGGAGAGGCGCACCACCGCATCCCGAATCTTTGTCTTGCCAATAGCTTTGAGAATCGCAGCTTGGGGATCGTCGCAATCGGAGACATCCACCGCAATCGTATGAAACGATCGCACCGGTAGAGGGCAAAATTCCCAATCCGCGCGACCCCGTTCTAAATCCACCAATACGTAGCCTTTCTCTTCTTTCTCCTCGCTAAAATCCACCCGTTCGATACTACCGGGATAGATAATGGGGGGATTGTTAGCAGGATTGAGGTTCTGGTGCTTGTGGACGTGACCCAGGGCGATGTAATCGAATTCGGGGCGAATTAGCAACGACAGGGGAATGGTAAACCCCCGACTCACCGCCAGGAACCGTTCCGCTCCAAATGTCGCGTTATCGCTCATCAAATGGGCTAGCAGCACCGTTGGGACTTCCGGGTCGAGTTGGCGAATTTCCCCTTCAAGTGCCACCCGCAGGCGCTCGACGAGTAGCTGATTCACGTCTGAAATTGATAAACCCTGGGTTTGGGGGCGTGTCAGCAGGGTCGAACGCGTTAGCCAAGGCAAAGTTACCACTTGTACCGGGCCGTTGCGGGTATCGATGCGGTGAGTTTCGAGGCGATCGCCCACCACAAACCCCGGCACGCCCAAAGTACGATAAATACACAGACTGGCACTCCCCTGTCCTTGGGAATAGCGATCGTGATTGCCCACTAGCAGCACTGTGGGAACGTTCGCCTCGGACAAACGGCGAAACTGACTGGCAAAGGCTTCGGCAACGTAAGGAGGGGGGGTGGCATCGGGAAAAGCATCACCGCCGAAAAGCACCAAATCCACCGGTTCGGATAAAGCGCGATCGATACATCGGCCTAGAGTGGTGGAGAAATCCTCAAGCCGGGTATTCGTTCCCGTTTCTGGATTGGTGCGTCCGTGGGAAAAGCCACTCCCCATATGAATATCGGAAAGATGCAGGATTTTCACGATTTTGTTGATGATGCGACGTGCAACTCATTTTAATCGCCAATGAGACCTGCAAACTGTAGGGAGGGGCGCTCGATCGCGAGTTCCCCGTTTCCCAGAAATTAAATTTCAACTTGATTTCAACTTGTAATGAGACCAGCGCCAACTGCTATGTTTTCTTCCCATTTACGCGGTGGACTAGCCCGACGAATATTCCGCCAGATTTGAGTTGCCGCCAACGTACCATCTGCAACGGCGATCGAAACTTGATTCAACCCTTTCTTCAAATCCCCCAAAGCAAAAATGCGATCGTGGGTGGTTTGGGCCATGTCGTTAGTGACCAGATTTTCACCGTCCCAGGTCAGTCCTTCAATCCCTTTCAAATAATGGTTGTGGTACACGGAACCCATACTAATTAAGCCCGTTGTCGCATCCACTACGGTGCCATCTTCCAGTTCCACATTGCTCATCTGATGCTTATGACCGTGGAACCGGGCAATCGGCGATTCGTACAGCGGATATCCATGTTCGGCAAGCTTTTGCTTCATCGAATCGCTCACCGGAAACAATCCATGAGTAAGGACGGAAATATAGGGGGTGAACCAGTTCATCACGAACGCGGCGTTAATCTGACCTTCGGAACCCGCAATTAAAACGGCCTTGCGATCCCACATATCAAAGCCATCGCAAATCATGCAGACGTGTAGCGTGTAGCCCGCATAGTCGTAGACGTTCTGCATATTTTCGAGCTGAGGCAAAACGTCGATGACACCCGAGGCGGCAATGACGTACTTGCTGCGAAAGACTGGATAAAGACTATCTTTCTTTCCCACTTTCACCCGCACGGCCAAGGTATCTCCTTCGTCGGTGACTTCTTCAACGTAACCTCGAAGCAAGTCCGCTCCCCAGTCTACCGCTTGTTTGCTACCGTGATTGATGATGTCGCGACCTGGGGTATCGGGGTCGAAACCGACGTAGTTGCGCAAATCTTGCATCCAAACCGATCGCCCTCTACCCTTTTCCACAATTAGACATTTGAGACCGTAGCGAGCTAAATAAATGGCTGCCGACAGTCCCCCCATGCCTCCACCAATAACGATCGCATCGTAGAGAGTATCGAGTCGGGTATCGAGATTTTTGCTAGATAGTTTCATCGTTAAGCCTCTGAATAATTTGACAACCTCGATGGGCAATGTTCGGGGGAAGCCATGGTTCGATCGTTCAACAGACCTCCTGCTTGAATCGTAAAACTGCGTGCGAGGTAGCTACCAAAGAATAGTAGATTGCTCGGTTGACTCCAAACTGTCATAGACAAAATGATTCGTGCAGGAGGTGTAACGGATATAGCAGTATGCTTTTAGTTTAAGACGATCGAGCATTGGCTCAAAAGAAACGGGAAGATGTCCTCATGGATTCGCCTAAACCCACCAGGGACGTTCCCCCGTCCGTGGGTCTAACTCATGCCAGGGATAGAGCCAAATCGCCTCGTTTTTGACAACGACACGAGTTAGCTTGAGCGGCAGGGGTGCCGGCCCTCTAACCACTCGACCTCGTGCATCGTACAAAGACCCGTGGCAAGGACATTGAAATTGTTGAGCGTTCGAGTTCCAAGGAAAAGTACATCCTAAATGAGTACAATTATCGACGATGCCCATTGGAGATAAAGTCTCATCCTCTCGAACGGTCAGATAAGTGGGTTCTCCTGCTAAACCGGCAATTAATGCTCGACTGCCGGGGGCTTCGGCTAATAGTTGACTCGCCAGAATGGGATTTCCGAGCTGGTCTTTGGCCAAAATTCCGCCATCTTCGCTGGTTTCTGACGGGGGGATGAAAAACTTGGCCGCCGGATAAAGGGCTGCACCCGTTGTCGTGGCAACAACTGCCCCGGTCAAAAAGTTCAGCAACTTTCGTCGAGACAGGGACGGAGAGTCAGGTTGGAGGGAAAAAGATTCGTTCATGGGTGGGTGTCTTGGGTAAAGGAAGAAGATCGCCGTCCAAGGAAGACCGACGGTGGGGGCATCATGCTTAAAGTGCCGAGTCTATCTTCCGGGTACTGATTCCCAACAGACGATAAAGACCGCAGAAACCCACCAGGCTTGTTAGAAGTGCGATCGCACCGGCAACTGTCAACCCGATGCCGACTGGGTAGTTGGCATAGACATTCAGACCCAAATCAAACAAGACTGCAGCAACAATGAAGCGAATGACTCGGTCTACGGTACCTACGTTACTAACCATGAGGTAACCTCCAATCAATTAAAGATGAGTATCAGAGTTGTTGGGAAATTGAAATCACTCTAAGGTCGATCGCAACTGGGTTTCAACGATTTGGGTTCGACCAACGATATAACCTCAGTCTGGCGAGGGTTGCAAGGATTTTCGAGCTAATTTTCCAACCACTCTATTTAAGACTTCTTGAAGGACTGTTACGACCTTCACTACTAGATTAGATAACCATCGAACATTAGGTCTGTGACAAAATCACACAGGCTACCTCTAAAGCATTCGCACTTCGATTCGGTCTTTTTCTTCTTGACTGTCCGCAACCCACCTTTACCTGAAACTTGGGTTACACGACCCCCGAGCAATTTTTATTAACTCATTAAGCTTCAAAATTGAAATATTGCCTCGGGTAAGGTGTACGATTCCACGCTTTTCCAAATCTTTCAAAATTCGGCTAATGACTTCACGGGAGCTACCCAGTTCCTGGGCAATCCCCTCGTGGGTTGTCTGAACCGGCAATCCGCTGCTATCGGCCATCTTGAGTAAATAGGCCGAAATCCTCACATCCATCCGATGAAATGCAACCTCTTCCACCACTTCTATTACGGTGGTCAGCCGCCCAGAGAGTAAACCAAAAATATAGCGTTGCCAAGTTGGGTCTTGAGTCATCCAATCGCGCAGACGACTGGCGGAAATGCCAATCGCCTCCACTGCCGTTTCCGCCACCGCAAAAGCCGGAAATCTTTGCTGGCTTAGGATGCAAGACGCTGTCAGAATGCAGCTTTCCCCCGACTCAATGCGATAGAGGGTAATTTCTCTACCCGAATTTCCCATTTTGTAAACGCGAGCCGTTCCTGAGAGCACTAATGCGAGATGATGACAGACATCGCCCTCAAGACAAATAAATTGTCCGGCGGATAGTTTCAAGTACTGAGACTGCCTGCAAAAAGCCTCTTTTGTCTGTGGGGCCGTATTTGCCAAAAAAGGAAAAATAGGCAGAGCTGTATCGAGAGGAGTGGCACCGCTTTGCATGGCATAGTTGTTAGACCAACGATCGGTCTACTTTGGGATTAGTATACATCTAGGAGAAATTAAAACTTCAGACAATTTCTATCCCTCTTCTCCCTTAACCCTTTTTTACCAGCAGTTTATCGAGATCGAACGTTGAACCCGTCGATGCTGTTGGGTGAGTTTAACCCCACACTAACCGTTTTGGATTCTTCGATCGATGTTGTAGATCGACAAAAAGTGTAGTGTGAGGAATGCGATCGGGAGCGCTCCCTTGTGTCTGAAGCGCTCCGGACGAGTTAGCCCACAGTTAGCCCACAAATTCCAAACGAGGCTCGGAGACTTTCCCAGCTTCTTCTCCTTTGAGGTAAGCCAGCATCGTATCCGCATCGGACACTTCAAAGGGGTCGGTGGGGCAATTATCAGCAATCTCTGGTTCTATGAAAATATTTTCGATTTTGCCATCATCGACCAGCATGGAATAACGCCAGGAACGCAGTCCGAATCCCAGGTTGGACTTGTCAACCAGCATTCCCATCCGACGAGTAAATTCACCGTTCCCATCCGGTAGCAATCGCACGTTCTTGGCACCGATTTGCTTACCCCACTGGAACATTACAAAGGCATCGTTAACCGAAACACAGACAATTTCGTCAACGCCTTGAGCCTTAAATTCATCGTACAGCTCTTCGTAACGGGGTAGGTGATTGGAGGAGCAGGTGGGGGTAAAGGCTCCGGGTAACGAAAAAACAACGACCTTCTTACCGCTAAAAATATCTTCAGTTGTCGTGTCCTGCCAACGATAGGGGTTAGACCCTTCTACAGACTCGTCACGAATGCGAGTCTTGAACACGACATTAGGTACACGAGCGATAACTGCCATATTGACCTCTTTCTATGGGTTTGAAAACAAGTGGTTTGAAAGCCGCACCAGTCACATTGGCTTTCACTACCTTTTTCTATAAACTCAGAATAATTCTTATTTAAGAATAAATCAATCAGTAGAAACACTTATCTTAAAGATAGTTTACGAACTTAGTGCGATTCTCCTTTAAGATTGCTATGCTTAAAATGGCTCGCAAATCAAGAGCGTCGGGCAGTTCTGTGGAGAACGGGAGTATGGAAAAGCAAGCAGACCGGATCGTCCAAACGTTAAAGTCCAAAAAACTGCGGGTGACGCCTCAGCGATTTGCAGTGTATGCAAATTTGCTCGATCGTACCGATCATCCGACAGCAGAGCAAATTCTACACGATCTCAACCAAAATGCGCCCACCTCTTCCCAAGCCACGGTTTACACTTCCCTGCAAGCACTACGGGATGTGGGACTGGTGCGAGAAGTCTTATTAGAAGAGGGGGTTTGTCGCTACGATGCCAATATTGCCCCACACCATCATTTTCGTTGTAAGTCCTGCGGCAAGATTGAAGATATTGCCTGGGAACAGTTTCAAGGCATCGATTTACAACGACTTCGTTCGGGATTGAAAGTTGAGGATTACGAGTTAACGGTGCGCGGACTTTGCGATCGCTGCGATCGAGCATCGTAAGATATCTGAGACGGCAACAATTCCTGCAAACAATTTAGATGAGATAACCGGTCGCCGGAGATCGCCATCGAGTATATCCGTCTTGCGCGGGTTGATGGCGATCTGGTTGCTTCACACTCCACCCGTGCGCCCTACAATTTCAGTAACGGCGTAAAATTCGATCGTGCCTCCATATTTGTCGATATTTTCAGTGGGAGACAAACGGTGATAACTCAAACCTACCGCGCACCCCAAAAAACAATTCCTCGCCTCGAAAATGGGGATAGGCTTACCCGAGTGGAGTTCGAGCATCGCTACAGTGCCATGCCCCACATCAAAAAAGCCGAACTGATTGAAGGAACTGTATATATGGCATCTCCCCTCCGGATTACCCAACATGGCGAACCTCACGCTCGTATGATGACCTGGCTGGGTGTTTACTGGGCCTCAACCCCTGGAGTGCAACTCGGCGATAATTGCACCGTTCGACTCGATGCCGACAACGAACCGCAACCGGATGCGCTATTGAGAATTGAAAATGGGGGACGCTCGAGTGTCAACCCAGAGGGTTACGTCGAAGGTGCGCCGGAGTTAATTGTGGAAGTGGCGGCGAGCACCGTTTCCCTCGATGCCAATGATAAACTCAAAGTCTATCGTCGCAATCGAGTCCAGGAGTATATTTTGTGGCGGGTGGAAGATGGAGAACTCGATTGGTTTGGCTGGCAAGAGGGAGAATACGTACCGCTGATGCCCGATGAAATGGGTATTATTTGTAGCGAAGTGTTTCCGGGTTTATGGTTAGATCGAGTGGCATTTCTGGATGGAAATTTAGCACGGGCGATCGCAACCGTTCAACGAGGAATTTCCACAACAGAACATCAAGAGTTCGTCGATCGATTTAAGCAAACGTAACATGACAAATTCTTCTTCTCTTTGGGCGATCGAATCCATCGAAAACGCTGTTACAGCGATCGCCGCAAACTCTACACGTAAACCTTCACCCGATGAATTAGTATCGCTGTTATTAGAACTCGAAAAAACGGCAAAATCTCGTAAAGAAACCTACACTCTAGAACAGTTATCTGGGGATTGGCGATTGTGTTTTATTACGGGAACGAAAAAAACGCGGCAGCGCGCGGGAGTAGCCCTGGGTGCGGGACGGTATCTACCCAAGTGGGTGAAAATTCAATTATCCTACACACCCACCACTCCAGAAGACGATCGCACCTCCGATCCGTCTTCGGCTTCGTCTTTTGAAATGGGTTGGGTACAAAATCAAGTGAAACTGGGTTCGTTACAATTTTCCCTCACCGGTCCGACAAAATTCCTCAAGAAAAATAATATTCTCGCCTTCGATTTTACGCGAATGACAATTCAGTTATTTGGCGCGCGGATTTATGATGGCTATATCCGAGGAGGCAGCGATCGCGAAGGAGACTTCGATCGACAAAGTGTGGGAAAACAGGCATTTTTCAACTACTTTTGGATCGGGGAAAGAGCGATCGCTGCTAGAGGACGCGGAGGTGGATTGGCGTTATGGTTGGCTAATAACTAATTTCGCGCAGGACGCTTGCATTGAGTATTACTTGTGAATACTCTTCCAAATACGTGCGCTCTTACAGTGGCTATTTGGAAGATCTCCCCAATTTCTGCAATCGTTTTTGACGGCGACGAGTCATTCCGTATACTCCCAGAATAGCTAAACTTGCGATCGGGCCGGGCGCAGCTTCGGGAACTTCCGACGTGACGGGTGGCGGTGTTGGCGATACCGGTGGCATGACGGGTGTTGGGGCTGGCGGTGCCGGTGGTGCCGGTGGCGTGA
>NZ_JADEXN010000091.1 GCF_015207075.1 Zarconia navalis LEGE 11467 | reverse complement strand
TTTTTGTTGTAATATTCACTAATTAAATCCACCATATCCCTGAACTTCATTGCTTTTTTACTGCCACAAATAAAGACTTCACCCACCGCTTGGGGATGAGTGGAAGAAACGATGAAAAAGTCGGTGAGGTCATCGACATGAATAAAATGTAATAGGTTGTCACCATTCCCTATAGATGGAACCAAACCGTTGTGGGTTGAGTTCGATTCAGTTTTTCCGAAATTTCGCAATGACTGGCGAACCAAATAAATAGTTCAATCCTAATAATTGTGATGTTCCTTCTAAGACTGATGAGATTTCAGGTTTCTTTAAAGCTCGGTGGAGTACCATGGGTAGAAAAAACTGACCCTGGCGACGATCTTTGACCCAGTTAATCGACTCATAAAAGTCTATAATATCTTTTTCTTGATAACAAACAAAGGGTCGAGTATTGCCCTCCAAGCCTTTTTTGAATTTGAATAAGTAAGGGGCGATCGCATTAGAACTGCGAACTGTCGGATAATCGACAATCACCGCTTTGCTCGCCACTCGAGCTAATTCCTTGAGAAACTGTTGCCATTGCGTCACGTGGGCCAAAAAACGATAGCTAATGACCACATCAAAAGCGCCATCTGGATAAGGCATATCCAAAACATTACCCACTTGGAACGCACATTGCTCGCTGTCGAGATACTTTTGAATTCTGACCTTACACTCTTCGGAACTGCCTAAAACTGTGACTTCATAGCCACGTTCGATTAAAGCGCCGGTTAGTTGACCGTGACCCCCTCCCACATCCAAAATTTTAGCTTGGGGATAGGGTTCGAGCATTCGCAAGGTCGCTTCTTCCTGTACCCGCAACAGCCATTGGCCGATCTTACCCGCAAAACGTGTGGCGTAGTCTTCAGATGAGGTTTCGATGTCTGCTGTTTCGGGAAAACCATTATCGATCGCCATTTGCTTTGTTTCTGGTTCAATATTTTGTTCGGTGGCGACTGCCTATCGATCGGACTTGCTGGGAATTCTCAGGGCGATTTGATTGCGGATAAACCGCCAAGGTGTTTCTAAAGCACCATAGGCTGGGCAACTCACCTCAGAATTGAGAAGCATCGACCTCAACTGTTTGCCGGGTTCGGATGAATCGATCGTACCGGCGAGTCTCAAGCCAAAACGGCCAGGACGAGAGGCTTCCCAAGCCAATGGCAAGGGATCGGTTCCGGGTAAGATTCGCCAACCTTTTTGTTCTGCGGCTTGGAAATATGGAGGTCGCGACCAAAATTGAGGGCGACCGCTATTATCACCTAGAAATATAGGAGAAGGGCGATCGGTTTGCAACACGCCCTCGATGAGTTGACCTCGTTTACCCAGCCATTTACCCACTCCCCAAGGAAGTACGGGAAGACCACCAACATTTTGAATCTCTTGAATTGTTGCTTCGAGCGATCGACCGTCGGTCAAGTCTCCATCGGTCATCAGCGCCAAAACTTCGAGTTTCTCTTCTGTAATAATTTGCCGACCGGCAATCAGACAAAGTTTATGTCCCTGAGAGTTCGAGGCGTATAGAGAATAGGTTTCTGCGGTGGGAGAAAAAGTCCAACGCTTCGATAGTGGCGCGCGATCGTTTGGGTCTTTTATCCAACTCGATAGAGATGCAAACCAATTTTGATTACTGTTTTCGGTTAAGAGTAAAATTCCCGTGAAATTCTGATGAGACTGATATTTATTAGCCTGAATCGAAAAATTATTCCATGCAGAATCTAAAAATCGATCGAGATCGAAGCAATCATAAATATGGACGTGAGTATCAACAAGAATAATAGGGTTAGGATCTTGCTTTAATTCCATAGTACAAGCACAGTACAAACAACAAGAACGATCTAGCAATCCTCATTGAGGCATAGTACAGCTCGAGGGTTAGTATCGCTCGACCCATTCCCGAGAAGGGAAGACTTTTTACGCTGACCTACTCCGACGCTTGGCTGTACCTCATGAGACTTCCAAACGCTATAAATAGCCAGAAACAGACAGATTTTTTCTGCCCAATTGACTTTTATACTTAAACGAACGATTGATGGGGGGTTAGATTGAGTTTTAGCTCGCGATCGATTTGGCTCTGGCTCCAATCTAACTCCTTCGCCATTACCTTAGCACAGAGTTGTGTGGTAGCCGCGCCAGGAGAGCCTGCCGAACCCAGTTCGGTACGACGAAAAATTACATCGCTTAATTTTCGTGCCATTTCCTCGCGCACGGCATAGCAGACTTGTGCTTTGATGATTTGGGTTGTGTCACCTTCCCCATAACTCAACATATCTGTATAAGCACAACCGTAGTTATAAACCAGCGTTTTGATGGTTTCTGGGTCTACATCTGAGGGTTTTTCGTCAATCGCCTGTTGCAAAAAGCTGCCCGTATCGCTAATATCCCCACCATATAAGGGTGTCGTCGCCGACTTAGATGGTGGTGCTGTCTGTCCCCAGAACCCAAATAGACGATCGATTACTTTTTGAGCGACATCCCGAGCGGTGGTATATTTCACTCCAGTCACGGAAAATAGACCCTGATAACCGGCCTGGGTGTAATCCTCGATTTTGTAGTGTTTTGCGAATATCGGTTCTTGGCTCTGAGAAATTCCAGACTGAGGTAGCAAGCCGCCATGAACGAAAGCAACATCTTCCCTGGTGAGTTTTGCGGGAAGATAGGCTTGGTTAATTTGTGCGAGCAAGTCTGCAATCTCTGCTTCTGTCACGTTCCAGTTATCGGGGTCTCGATCGCAAATATTGTAAGCTGTACCTACCATACTTCGTCCTCGCCAAGGTGCGACAAAGAGCATACGAGAACCTTTCTTGACGATCGCATCGGGGTCGCTGTCACTTGACGAGTTCAAACCGACGGCATAGGTATCGAACAGAGGACGGCGCAGTACCAAGTTCATCGCTTTGGCGAAGGCTTGCTCCGGTGGGGGGGAGGGTAGCAAACCCAGCACCCGATTGAGCCAGGGACCACTTGTATTGATAACGGCTTTAGAGCGGATCTCGAATTTATTTCCGGCGATCGTATCTTCGACCTGTACCCCTTGAATCTTATCTTCTGTTTGAAGAAACCCAGTGACCTTCACGTAGTTGGCAACGGTGGCACCGGCATCGGCAGCCGATCGCACAAAAGCAAGGGTGAGTCGCTCGGAGTTATAGACTTGAGCGTCATGGAAAATTGCCGCTCCTGTCAAATTCTCAGTGGCAATACCGGGGACGAGCTTCTGGCATTCCTGTTTTGAAATGACGCGACCGCGAGGAATATGTTTCTGGCGATCTTGAAGATCGTTGCGATCGAAACTTATCAGATCGTTGATCGTCAGAGCGATCGAAAGCGCCTCTTTTCCCTTAATTCCATGTCCGTAAGTTGGAAGTAAAATCGGTAGGGGATGTATCAGGGGAGGCGCAATCCGCATCAAGGTGGTTCGTTCCCGAATCGACTCGCGCATTCGCTTGAAGTCAGCGTTTTGCAGATAGCGCAGTCCCCCATGGATGATTTTTAAGCTATTAGCAGAAGTCGCACCACCAAAGTCTTCTTTCTCTACCAGTGCGACGCTCAAACCGCGCAGACTTGCTTCCCAAGCAACACATGCACCGTAGATTCCACCACCAACGATCGTCAGATCGAAAACGTTTTTGGTGAACTCTGCTAAGTTTCGCTTCATATGCTCACTTTATCTTTAATCCTGATGCTTTGATTATGACAGAGAAGGAGCATCCGGGCATTATTTAACCAACGGCGCACCCGTCGCGTGTTTGCTTTGGGCGTAGTATCCTCGACAAGGCAGATAAGGCAGCCAGCGAGTTAGGTTGACTTCTGCGGTATGAACCAAAGCACTCACCATCCACAAGCAAGTCGTCAGATGCCCTTGATGAACCCAGATACAGCCTTGACCCAACCAGATGTTCAAGGCATTGTAGAGGCAGGAGTTTTTTTTCACAGCATTCTTATTCTTAGAGTGCGATCGAGGACGGCTTGCAGCGGTTCGCGGGGAAAGTTCGGATCGATCGAAGCCATTTGCGGTTTGCGATGGGTGCGGTGGAGCGATCGCACTTTTGTCTAAACTCCAGTAAATAATCCAGGCTAGTCTGAGGTTAAAGATTGGAGCGCTGCTTGATAACTTTTGCTGGCACACCCACCGCAATACTATATTCGGGTAAATCCTTCGTCACCACTGATCCGGCCCCGACAATAGATCCTTTACCGATGGTTACACCATCCAAAACAATGGCTCCTGCTCCCAGCCAAACATCATCACCAATGGAAACAGGCCCTTTAGAAAACAATCCCTGATCCATCAACGGAACATCAATGCGATCTGCAATATAACGTCCGCCCCCAATGTAACAATTTCCAGCAATTAAAACAGAATGTCCAATGGAAATTCCCGTAATGGAAGAGATCACCACATTACAGCCGATATCTGTGCGATCGCCAATCTGAAGCGGCCCAGTTTTTCCTTGAATTACGCAATTGCGAGAGATCATGACATCGTTACCTAGGCTAACTCCTACCTCTCCAGCCCCACTGGCATCCAAAATGCCATAGTCATCAATCGCAACCCGTTCGCCCATAGTGATTTGACCGGGGTGACGCAGGACTAAACCTCGGCCAAAAATGACACCCTTACCTACGGATTTGAATAGCTTAGGGTAGGATAATTTGCGAGAAACATAGCCCAGGGCACCGGGAAGGTTGCCAAAAAGTAAGGTAAACAGTTCATATTGCAATAAAGTTCCTAGCCCAGTCTGACCCAAAGCTTTTTGTTGGTAACGTTGCAACAGAGAGGACTGAGATTGATTTAACTGCTCCGTCAAAGGAGTTTTGGCAACTTTAACGCGGGTATCAGAATGATTTGGTGCAACCATCAGAGCAATTGATTTCTACAATAACGACATCAAGATTTTTTGAGGGAAACCCAACCTCGATCGACATACCATTGAGCTGTTTCTTGCAAACCGGCTTCATCAGAGTGGGCTGTCTTGAAGCCCAGCATATTTCGCATTTTTGTGGTGTTAAATGAGCGATCTTTGGTGTAGAAAGCAATCCGCCGGCGATAAATCGGGGGTTGAATACCTAAAGGCTTACAAATAAACTCACATAGATCGCCGATAGCAAATAGGGGGGTGGCTGGAATTTGAATCAGTTTAGGATCGACCTGATAACATTCCCCAATCAAATCTACCATTCTTTTGAAGGTCATGTCTCCAGGACTGCCACAGATAAATACTTCCTGTTCTGCCTGAGGATGCATAGCAGCCACCAGAAAGAAATCTGTTAAATCATCAACATGAATAAAGTGATACAGGTTACTACCATCTCCTACAACGGGAACCCAGCGACGGCTGACCATCTGGAAAATTTTCAGCAAACGTTTATCACCCGGCCCATAAATCCCCGCTGGACGTACTACAGCCAGAGATAACCCTTCTTTTTTGGCAAATTCCCGAATCCAGAGTTCCCCTTCCATCTTGGTTTCCTGGTAAATATCACCCGGTTTCATTCGATAGTTTTCGTCAGCCGGAGGATGTTCGATATGACTATGGACACCGATGGTAGAAACATGAACAAAACGCTTGAAATCAGGCTGTTTGAGAGCCGCTTTTGCCAGTAGTTGGGTACTGATAACATGTACCTGACGATACCCTTCATCTTTGAGTTTAGGATCTCGAAAGGGAGTCACCATGTGAAAAATATAGTTGACTCCCTCAGTGGCTTTGTCAATTAATTCTGGATCGAATACATCTCCCTGCAACCACTGAATGGGCATTCCTTTAAATGGAGCAAGATTAGAAGTCAGACGGGCGATCGCCACAACTTTGAGATTCTGCTCAACCAGTTTACGCACCAGAACTGACCCTGTAAATCCAGTGGCTCCTGTCACTAAAACTTTAGAACCTGACGGTAATTGCTCTGTCATTTTTTCCTCGCGACTGAATGGACTCATTCACTAATTATTGATAAATTTGGCAATTACTGGAGAACCCAATAATCAAGTTAATCCAGTCCACCGGATACTATTTTCTAAAACAGCAGAAAATTGAACTGCTTTTAAGGCGCGATGCACGACCATGGGGTAAAAAACTGAGCATAGCGCCGATCCAAATGTAGCCCTAAATTCTAAAAATTGCGAATCAGTTCTGCTTCCTGATAATAGATAAAAGGACGAGTATTTTTTTCTAAACCTTTTTTGAATTTAAATAAATAGGGGGTGAGAGCATTAATACTACGCTGAGTGGGATAGTCAATAATCACGGCTTCAAGATTGCCTCAGCTTGAATCCGGAGAAACCATTTCCCAATCTCACCCGCAAACCGATTTGCATAATTCTCAGAAGCTGTCTCAATATCTGCGATTTCTGGAAAGACAGGAGTGATAGGAGTGTTTGGACGATTGGGATCGAAAGGATCGCTATTTGAAGAATGACCGTCAGAAAAGCGATCCGGAGTATTCAGTTGCATCAGTTTTAATGCTACGTAGATAGGACTTCAGGATTCGGGACAGCGATCGCGGTGTGATTGATACAATCTCACTGAAGCCCTAGAGTACAACAATGGCTGAGTTCAGGGCAAACTTTCTCGAATCTTACTGCTCCTGAGAGGGCTGAATTTCATCACTCAACCAGTTATACAGGTCACGAACGGTTCGATGAAAGACGGCATAGCAGTGCTTTTCCTGAATGAACTTCCGAGCTGCAATTCCCAACCCTTGGCACAGCTCTGGATTTTGTACTAATTTAATCATACCTGCGGCAAAGCCCTCAGGAGTATCTGGGCTCAACAGAGAGATCTCATTGGTTAAAACCTGAGTATGAGTCAGCAAATCTGTTGCGAGTAAAGGTTTACCACTATCGAGATAAGAATAAACTTTCATCGGTGTATTTTTACCTTTGATTCGAGGTGAAACCAAGATGTCAGCCTGCTCTAGATAGCTGCTGAGATATTTTGCCGGTCTTTGGCCAATAAAATGAACTTTGCGATCGATACCGAGGTTTCGAGATTTCTTTTGATAATATTCAGTGCTAGTGGCTTCTCCGCCAATGATGACCAGTACTAATTTTTCATCCTGCTGTTGGGCAATGGCAAAGCTCTCCAGCAACAAATCAATTCCCTGGTAGGCCTCTAAATTCCCCACATACATCACTATAGAAGCGTCTTGAAGATTTAAATCAGCTCGCAAATCTTCTTGAACCTCGGGTGTTTCCTCTTCAAGTAAAGAAATATCGGGAAGAACTGCGATCTTCTCAGGAGAATGCTGAGCGATATCCTCAGCAATGGCTTCACAAACTGGAACTACAGCTTTGGCTTTCTTGACTGCAATTTTCTCAAGCCAGTTCAATACAGGTGCTAGAGGAGATAAGAACGGAAGCTGCTCCACCATTTGCTGAGCCACTGAAGAATCCATGTCATAGACATAAGGAATCTTAAATAATAGCTTGAACAATAGTGCAATAAAGACAGATTCCTCAACGGCTTGAATCACATCATAATCCCGACGAGAGATCAGTTGAGCGGCCTTGACGATCATCAAGAGATCGTAAACCAGCTTCTTTAAAGAAAATCCAGGCCGGACATTAGAAACTCCAGGCAGTTTCAGGGTGCGGTGGAGCTCAACATTGGGATAGTGAATGTCTCGCCCTTCTGGATAGGCTAAAACATCAACATGATATTTTTCTGTTGACAGAACTTTCAGGAAAAGGCTATCGTCAATTGGTGTTCCTCGATCTTGATAAAAAGGATGAGGTGTAAGAAATAAGACTCTTAGCTTTCCCTGGCTAGATGAAACGTGAGTAATATAATCAAAATCTTGAGAAGATTGAACCTGAGGCTGAACCCATTTTGTTTCTGCGAGTGAGCTTTGAGTTTGAAATATCATCATTTCGTTGTGTAAGTGTTTGACCGTTACGTTGCAATGACTAATGCTTTGAATTATTTCGTGCCTGACTCAATGTGCGTTTCACAAGCAATAGGTATTCCACGATTTTGATAGAAGGGATGAGGTGCTAAGAATAAAATTTTCATAGGTTTGCTAGACGTTAAAATGTATATTTGTTAGAGTTGTGAGTCTATCTAGATTTCCTAACACGATGGCAATATTACATTCTTGAATTCTACTCAAGATACTTCTTCTTCTGTAATGAATTATTTTGCGTTCGTGTTTCTTGCTCTTTAACTTATGAAATAATTTAGCATGTCGAAATTGATACCTGAGTATTTACTGAAGTTACTTCATCTAAAATTTATAAATTTACGATAGATCGAACAAGTTGCTTTATGTATTCATCAAAAACAAAAAAAATGCGTGTTTTTACGTAAAGCCGCAACCCGTACAATAGATTTATCTCTGATTCATGAAGTTCTGTGAGAGCTTCATAAAATAGGAAACAAAAAAGTATTATTTTTCAATTCCAAGTTAGATCTTGACCTTTAAGACTAGTTTTTCCTTTATTACAGGCTACTAAATCGCAATTCATAAAAAATAAAGAACTAGCTATATTCTTGTTTTAGAAAATTTATTGTTTTTTCGGACGTGCAAATTCGTTCAACTTCGCATTAAGCAAGCGAGCGTTTTCTGAGGTTGTAGCGATTCTCAGAGTGGATACTTCAGTATTTGTACGCATAAGTTAACCAAGGAGACAACGTGTTTATACGGAATCGGTGTTTGGGAAAACAGCGCTGAGTCATTGGAGTTTAGACGAATTTAGCGGCTCAAACGTCAAAATCTCGATCTTGAAATGATTTGAGCGTTTCTTGACATGTTGAGAACTTGAAGTCGAATAGGCTTGCTGCACAAAGGTGGCAACCTTCTCAATCGAATGGGCGTCTAAACTCCAGGGAGTAACGTCAGTTCGGGTTCAAGATGTTCGATCGCGAACAATCATCTCAAAAAAGGTATCTGCGATCGAAACGACCCGAAACGATAGGTGTCGCCACCTTAATTACGCTCGGTGACTCTATCCAAATAAATCACCAGTCTAAAAAGCCCGAACGTCATCTAAAGCGAGCATTCCGATGTGCGGTTTAACTCGAACAAGACTTCAATACCCAGCCGATAATAATGCCCAACCCCCCGTAACGCACAGCCTGCCAGAACGGTTCCCGTAGCGTCTCCCAGGACATGAGAGTACTTTCTAAGCGGATTTCGAGTTCTTCAAGCTGTTGGGAAATTTTCTGTAATTGGGTCTGTAACTGCGCTTGCAACTGGGGATTTTTGGAGCGGCGCAGTTGCTTTTTGAGTTGTTCGTGTTGCCCAGTCAGTTCCGCATGGCGCTCGGTATCGTGCTGAATTTGGTGGTGGCGTTGTTTGAGGGCTTGTAGGGATTTCTCGACGTTCGCGAGCATCGACTCGAAATCTGAGTCTTCTGTGTCGTTGCTTGCTGGAGAACGATTGGGGTCGGGAGGCGATGTCATTCGGTTTAGAGAATCTGGAGATGAGGCTGATGTCGGCAAGGTCGATCGCCAGTACAATACACAAATATATCAGCTCTCTAAAGGCTCATGACAGAATCTGCGCGAATTCCAACTGCCCGCTCCACTGCACTAAGCGATCCCCATCTGAGAAACCTCGATGATGTCAGCACCTTAGAACTCGCCCAAGCTCTTGCCGAGCGGCTGGCTCTAAACGAACGGGACTGGCACCGACTCAAGAGCGATCGAAATGTTCGCGCGCGCGAACAGGTGGCAGCAGCTCTGGTTTTCCTACTTAAAGGAAATCCGACAGAATCTCTTCCTCGCCTCGAACAGGCAGTCGGTTGGCTGAATCGATCGATTTCGGCTCCTCCTTGTCCGCAGCATGGCAAAAAGCGCGATCGATCGATCGAACCTAAATCGTAGTGGCAAGCGATCGAGAGCCTTTGACCTGTTTGCACAGTTGCAGTTCGCAACGCTGGGAATTCCACTCCACCCGATCGAAAATTTGCTGGAGAATAAACATTCCCCGACCGCATTCAGATTCTTCTTCAGGTAAGTCCTGCTCTTCGGAGCACCTGCACGGATCGATGTCGTGCTTTCCTCCATCGGAGATCGACCATTGATAGGTTTCTCCCCGGACACAAAAGTGGACTTCAATGGTTTTACTGGGGTCGAGCTGATTTCCGTGCTTGACGGCATTGACGAGAGCTTCTTGAAGTCCGAGTCGGATTTCAGGCGCTACGCAATCTGGAACTTCAGCTAACAACAGATCTAAAACGGAACCGAGGTACAATGTCGAGGCAAAACTAATCGTACCGGATTGGCGTCCGGGGGGACGTTTGGAGAGAGCCATTACTGAAAAAATCACCGATCTTTACAGGTTTAGAAACATTAGCGGACGAAGTAGTGACCCTGGGAAGAAGGAGTCATGTTGGTTAAAACTCATGCCAAAACACACTGAGTCTGCGTTCACCATACCAAAGCTACCCTGCCGTAGATTTCTAGATTCAAGGATAAGATTTCTGAAACCAAATTCAATTATTTGCCTGTCGTTCGATTCAGTAAGCCAGCGAAAATTAAACATTTATCCTCCGATTTAGCGTTAGCCCACTGTTGACAACATCTTGATAAAACTTAGAGAGGTCGGAGGTTGAGGTTGCTTCAATTTTGAGTTCGAGAGTCGCATTCTTCTAGGGTTGCCATCAGAGATAATTGAAGCATTAAATCAATAGATGAATTGGCTGCGGACTCTTCTATTGTAGCGAAATATGCCCAAAAATCTAGAGAAATTGAGAGGTATCCCGACTCAATTTGGGCAATTTCACGAATTGCCAAACGACGAAATCCCTGCTCTGGGGATATTTGGCTCGATTTTACAGTGGTTTGAGTTTTTTGAGAAAAAGCCCGAATGACAGCTAAGATATCAAGTCAGGTATTGCGCTTCGTCGAGGTTGGAGAGCCAAGGAAAGTTTGCTTCACGATCGAAAGCAAGATCGATTTTGTATCGATCTTCACAGTATAAAGAATTTCAATAGTAGGAAATACCCAAGAATCCCGTGGCATCAACTTTAGTAAAGATCGACAAAATGTTGCAACAATTTCAACGTTTTGGCGTGCATCTTGGCTTAGAGCGAATCGAGGGACTGCTCGATCGATTGGGCAATCCCCAAGCTTCGGTTCCGACGATTCATGTTGCCGGAACCAATGGCAAAGGCTCCGTCTGTGCCTATCTCGGGTCGGTACTCCATCGGGCGGGTTATCGTGTAGGACGCTATACCTCTCCCCATCTGGTGAATTGGTGCGAGCGAATTTGCTTGAACCAGCGTCCCGTCGCCCCTGAAGACCTGTACGGGTATGTCGATCGCGTTCGAGAAGCCATTGATGGCAACGCACCGTCTCCGACTCAGTTTGAAGCCATAACAGCCGCAGCTTGGCTATATTTCGCCGAGAAAAATGTCGATGTGGCGGTTATCGAAGTAGGATTGGGGGGACGACTGGATGCGACCAACGTTATCGATCGCCCCGTTGCGAGTATCATCACCTCCATCAGCCGCGAACACTGGCAGCGTTTGGGAAATACCCTCGGTAAAATTGCCACGGAGAAGGCGGGAATTCTCAAACCGGGGTGTCCCGCCATTATCGGGCCATTACCCGAAGAGGCGAGAAGGATTGTCGAGCAACGCATCGGCGAACTCGATTGTCCGGCGGTGTGGGTTGATGCAGCTCGCGCGCTACCCACAGAATCAGGCGATCCCCTCCCCCGAGCCCGTTATCGGGGAATAGAGTACCCTTTAGCGTTGTTGGGGGACGTGCAGTTAAGTAACTCCGCGATCGCGATTGCCACCTTAGAGTGCTTGCGAGAACGGGGCTGGAAGATTCCCGACGCGGCGATCGAAACGGGGATGGCGAACACCCAATGGCCCGGACGGCTTCAGTGGTTGCAGTGGCGCGATCGCCCTTTACTAATCGACGGCGCCCACAACGTTGCCGCAGCGGGAGTTTTGCGGCGCTATGCCGACACTCAGCCGCCTCCGATTTCTTGGGTGATGGGGATGCTGGCAACAAAAGACCATGAGGGAATTTTTCGCACTCTGCTGCGGGGGGGCGATCGCTTGTTTCTGGTGTCGGTTCCCGATCGCACCTCCGCAGATCCCCCGGAACTCGCCGCCTTGGCGCGCAGTATC
>NZ_JADEXN010000090.1 GCF_015207075.1 Zarconia navalis LEGE 11467 | reverse complement strand
GCTAATCCTAGTATAATGTCTTGGTCTTCGACTGCAATCACGTGAATTTCAGCTCGGTCCGTGTTCAAGGGGGTGCTATCTCCCAAAAACTGTCCCTAATCTCCAACCCACACAACTCGCCCTCGAAGATTGATCGTTCCCAACAATAGAGGCGAAACGTTAGGAAGGGGCGTAATTCGATCGGGAGTGGGCGCGATCACTTCTTTGATTCCCGTCGCCAGAAGAGCAAACTCGCTGCCGGAGGGAATATGAAATCGCAAATGCAACTCACCCTCAGGGGTTTCGAGTTCCTGGAACTCTGTGGTGCGATCGGATTCGGTGCCGGTAAGAAAATCAGGATTCCCAACCATAGAAACTTAACCCGGTCCTCGAAGCATCTGCTTGACGGTTCCGACCAGCTCAGTCGGTTGAAAAGGCTTGGCCACATAGGCGTCAGCACCTTGTTTCATGCCCCAGTAGCGATCGAACTCCTCGCCTTTGGAAGAACACATGACCACGGGAACATTTTGGGTTTTGGGGTCTGCTTTGATTCGGCGGCAAACTTCGTAGCCGTTCATTCGCGGCATGACAATATCGAGTACGACTAAATCTGGCAAGCCTTTCTGAATTTGTTCGAACGCTTCGACGCCATCGCTGGCTTCGATGACGGTCAGCCCACTTCCTCGCAGGAGGTTGGCAATCATTTCTCGTTGGGTGACACTGTCTTCTATGACCAAGACTTTACTCATAACTTTTTACCTAGAGAGCGGGCGGCGACTCAAACTCGCAAGCGATTTCGTACTGCCAGGGACAATCGCTGCTGATGGATTTGACCCCAAGCGCGTAAAACTTCGAGAAATTACCGGCAAGTTTCATTTTGAGTTCCACGTCACTGAAAGGAAAATTTGCAGTTGCCGGTGTTGGGACGATTTTTAAAATTGTCACTTCGACCGTTGGGTGAGCTTCGAGCGGTTGGGAAAAAAGCCCCACGCTGCGAGGCTTTTTTTGACCGCGCCAGTTTTAACTTCAAGGAAAACATTGGAGGGAGTGAAGATATGACAGACTCTCCGGGTCGAGCGGGCGGAGCGCTTAACACTCCGAGACAATCGACTTGCCGTTTTGAGATTTTACCAGAGCCAACGCTTGGGCTAAAAATCTCTTTCCTCTAGTTTTCTAGGTGCAAAAAAACAGATAAATTTTAACTCGTTTCTCGATTGTACCAGGAAATCCCCTCAACCACCCGAGCTGGCGTACATCCCCATTGCCCCTGTTTTCTGGGGAAATGGAGGTAGAGAGGAGATCGCTCGACAGACTCATCCCAACGGCAAGTCGAGCTAAAAGCTGTCATCTCCTAGGGCTTCTCGGAGGACGTCGGTAAATCCGTTTTCTGGAGCGGATTGTTCTGGAGAAACCGAACCGACATATTTTTCGATCACCGTTAGCAATTCTCGATCCCCGAAGGGTTTGGTGAGATAATCCGTCGCACCCACCATCCGAGCCTTAACCCGATCGATAAACCCATCTTTGCCCGTTAACATGACAATGGGTTTTTGCCGAAAGGCAGTCGATTTGCGCAGCATGGCACAAATTTCGTAGCCATCAGGTTCGGGCATGGCTATATCGCATAAAATCAAATCGGGCTTTAGCCCGAAGACTAAGGAGAGCGCTTTGAGGGGACTGCTAATGGTGGTAATTTCGTAGCCGGCGGGTTTTAAAATATGCTCGACGGTTTTGCGAATCACTTGGTCGTCGTCAATACAGACGATCCTCGGTGTTTGAGATGTCGCCGGGCGCAAGCCCGCACCAGCCCAGCGCTGGGACTGGGTGCGAGCAACAGGGGAAAAGAGTTGCACCAGACCTTCTTGAATATAAGGGTAAATAGCTTTAGCGACTTGAATGATGTCGCGATTTAGATACCGAGAAAGCTGACGGATCGATGTTTTCCCGTCGGCCCAGCGAATCAGGGTTTGGAAAGTTTTGGGCGGCAGCGTCGATCGTAACGATTCGGGTTCGGCAACGGTCGGACATTGACTCGGCGACTGAATTAAGGGATGGAGCTGCTTCCATTCTTGAACTTGCTCGATCGTTTCTCGGATCTGGGAACCGATACTTAAAGTCATCAACTGAGGCGCTAGAGCCGGTCCCATATCGAAGGCAAAAGAACCCTGATGCAAGCTCAGCAAGTCGAATAGAGTTTCGCGAACCATGCTGCGAATAATACTTCGCCCCTGATCGGGGGTGATCTGGTGATTTTCGAGCAATCTCCACAAGTAGCCGTATTCCGGTGCATTCGTGGCGGCCAGGGCAGAAATATCCAAATTATCGAGAACGGTGTCGAGTCCGTAGCGACGAAGGTAGTCTCGAAGCCGAGAGAGATTACTATTGCGGCTATGGGCGGCATAGACGATTTGACCATTGGCGAAAAAGACAAACCAGGAGTCTTGCGACAAGTCGAGATCGCGGTTTCGGTAAGGCATTCCGTAAAGACCCGAAGAATTCGAGGAGGTCTCGTGATAAGCCTCGACAAACAACTCACCAGTTCGCTGACCGAGTTCGACCAGTTGCAGGATGCTACGGATATCAATTTCGCTTAAATTTCCCTGCATACAGCTCAAACGCTCTCCCTAGTCTAATGTCGTGGCTACTTTTCCCAGAGGTAAGGTTTCCCAGACCCATAATCGAGTCTTCCCACTTAATGTCAAGATTTCTCGACTTTTCCCCTGAAGTGTTTCTCAACTCTTTCTCATTGTCCCAGACTAATCCAAACAAGGGCTATTATGGTAAAGATCGAGAGAGTCTTCCACCGGAAGGTTTCAATCTTGCCGAGTTTATACTTGCAACGCCCGATGATTAGAAAGTTGCGTCAATGGACACCTCAAGCAACTCGTTGTCCTCGATTCAAACTGGCGATCGGCAAGACGAGCGATCGAACTTCTAACTTACTGATGATGGACTCGAACAGTCCTGGCCCATCGGCCGATCGTTGTCGGCAGGCGCAATCGCGCGCTGGGGGTTCTCGGTTTTCAACCTTCTTAGAGATCCTGGCATCGAGGAGAGCGAGTATCGCGATCGTCTCCGTTGCTCGAGATCGAACCATCAGACCGGTCAGCACTCTAGATGCTAAACTCGTTTGGCTTGATAGTGGACTGACTCTTCAAGGTGAGACCGGGTTCGCGGCTCGGACATAGAAATTCTCAAAAGGAAGATAAGCGTGCAGTATCTAGCGGAAGTCCAAAAAAAAAGCGGTGTGTTTGGTGGCTCGAAAGCCGAACTCAAACTCTTGGCTTGCCAACGGGGTGATAGTTGGACCGCTGTCCCCGGAGAAGAAGTCATCCCCATCGATGACGGGGGAAATTTTAATGGGGGAGCGCTGGTCTTTGCGGAGGTGAGTCCGAACAAACAAGTTCAGGGGTCACTCAAAGATGCAAGTCGTCAAATTGTTAGTATTCTCCAAAGTTATTCTCGACTGCAAGAAAAGACGAAGACGCAGGAAGAAGAAATCAAGCAGTGGCAAGAATCCCTCACCTATCAAAGCCAAGAGTTAAACCGCCGTCAGATGGAGATGGAGGCTCAAATCGAACAGCTCGAACAAATTAATCAAGAGGCTGAGGAACTCGAAGCCAAACGCAGTGAAATTGAAGCAGGCGATCGAGAAGTGGTTCAACTGCGGGAGGAAATGGAGCGCAAGCAGCAAGAACTCGATGCCGCTTGGGCGCAACTTAACAGCCAACAAGCCGAGCAACAACAGGGGGGAACCCTCGATGCCGAGCAGGCCAGCAGCCTGCAGGAATGGTTGAATTATCTGGCTCAGGTGGCAATCGATCCCAACTCGGTTCAAGACCCCCTCAATGAGGCAACGGAACGAGTGGCGGCCGGACAGTCGTTTCTCGACGAACACTGGCAGCAGTTAGAGCAACAGCGAGAAGCCGCCGATCGACAACAGGCACAAATCGATCCCCGCGCTGGGGAAATGGCCAGTCAGTGGCAGCAGTGGCACGATTCCCAAGCGTCTCTAGAACGGGAACGCATCGATTTGAGGGTTCGGGAAAATACCCTCGAACTCAAACAGACCATGGCTGGGTTGCTCGATACCCAAATACAACAACTCGGAACGCTGTCTGGTTCCTCTGGGGGAAGTACGGACGTGTCAAGTGGGAATTCGGGGAACCCGGAGAATTTGTCTGCTCACGAATTGCAGCGCCTGGTACGCAAATTGCGAGCCGACTTTGCCGAACCGTTTTCGTTTTTTAGCGACCAGGAAGAAGAACTGGCTTTGAGCCGTCAGGAGATCGCCGAAGTTGAAGCGAAAATGAAAGACTCTTTTGGGGCCGAGCGCGAAAAACTCGAAAACGAACTTAAGGATCTCGAGGAAAGCTATAGGTTTCTCTTCGAGACGGTGTCGGGTCAACTGCAGAATATTTTAGAGCGCCAGAAAAGCATGAATCAAAACCAAACGGCTCTCTGGCAGCGGTTAGGACAAACCGAACCTGAAAGTAACAGCTCGGCTTCATCGCTAGATATGGCTCCGTTGATGGGAGAACTTTCTCAAAAACGCCAGCAGGTGGAGACCGAACTCGAGGAACTCCGACAGGGTCTCGACGAGACGAGATCGTCTCTAGAGCAACGTGCGGGTGACTTAGAAAACCAACGGAACGAACTGAAAAACCAAGAGAATCAATTGGACGAAGATCGATCGAGTGTGGCTCGACTTTGGGGGAAAATCGCTCTTTACGAAGAGATGTTACAGCCGGTTCAAGATCGTCTGAACGAACTGCGGGAGAAGATTGAAGCCGCAACGGCTGGGGTGGCTCAAATTCAAGAGATGGGAGCTTCTCAGCAACAGGCGATCGCTCAACTTCAAGAGTCGATCTCGGGATTAGTTCAAAGTGCTGCCGTGGCTTAGCGGCCCCACTCGTTAAGGGTCAATTGCTTGGTAAACTATGTACCGTAGATTGGGAATGTTTTGCCTTGCTAGATAAAGACGCGAAAAAGACGATCCTGCGAAAGATCCCGCACGCACTTTACATCTGTGGCGTTAAAGCTAAAGAGGGTGATGGTGTGAATGGCTTCACGGCAAGTTGGGTGATGCAGGCATCCTTCGAGCCACCGTTAATTACCAATTGCGTGAAGTCCGACAGCGGTTCCCACGCCATGATTCAAGAAAGTGGGGTGTTTGCCCTAAGCTTTCTGGCCGCCGGACAAAAACAACTCGCCCAACAGTTTTTCAAACCCCAACATCGGGTGGGAAATAAGTTTGAGGAGGTTGAGTTTTATCTGGGCGAAACCGGCTGTCCAATTATTCAAGAGGCTCTCGGTTATGTAGAGTGCCAGGTGGTGGCAGCGGTGGAACGGGGCGACCATACCGTTTTCGTCGGGGAAGTAATAGCTGCGGGGGTTCATCGCGATGGCGAGATTCTCGATCTCGCCAGTACGGGTTGGAATTACGGCGGCTGAAGGATAGCTCGGCTTGCTCCTCTTTTCATTTCTCGCACGCTTTAATTTCTGTACTTTTTCACCCGTTCGTATTGCGCTATGTTCGCTCTTCGTCATTGGATAAAAACGATCGCTCCTCTTTCCTCGGTTTCCCTTGGGTTGAGTCTTTTCCCGATCGTCTGCCTAAATTTGGGGTTGATGGGGTGTTCTAGTGCCACGGTGGCGACCTCACCACCGGCAGAAACAGAGCCACTCCTCCTCGCGGAAATGGGAGAAGGAACGAAGGAAGGACTGAGGGGACAAATGTTACCAGTGGGCGCGAACGCGACGATTTCGGGAGAGGTCATTCAATTGGAAGTGACTCGCACGTCGATGCAGCAGGCAATGGGATTGATGTTCCGACCGGCTTTGCCCGACGATCGCGGGATGTTGTTCTCTTTCGATCCGCCCCAACCGGTGAGCTTCTGGATGAAAAACGTTCCGGTGGAGCTGGATATGATTTTTTTGCGGGATGGTGTAGTCATGGCGATCGCGGCTAACGTGCCGCCCTGCACTAGCGATCCTTGTCCGTCTTACAGCCCTGGTGAAACAGTCACCATCGATCGCGTTATCGAGTTGCGAGGGGGACGTGCCGCTGGCTTGGAACTGGAGGTGGGAGATCGCATCGACATCGAATTTCTAGATACCGAAGAATCTCCGTAGCGACTTGCCCGAGAAGATGCTCTCTTCGACGTGGTAAAGCACTATATCCAAGAAAAGAACAGGACTGCCCGTGCAGAATTTGGTCGTTTCTCCTCGATGGAAACCACCAAGACCGGACGGCTTTACTGCATTCCCCCACCAAATTTACAACTGGGTGGGGGAATGCGCCGCTACTTATCGTTCAACTTATGCTAGTCGATGGACTTTCCCCCCTTTCGAGTTGGGATCGTTCGGTCAAACGTAAGCGCTACTAGTTTTTCCCTAAATTCGGACTGGTTTTGGGTCCGCCAGATATTTTCGGCATGTCTGATAGGTCAGATCCCATCACGGGTTCTAGGGCTTCATTAATAGCTTTGGGATCCATGAAGACGATCTTCGCGTTTTCACTTTCGCTGAGTTTCTGAACGGCTTCAACATAGCGATCGGTCAGCAAGAAATGCAGCATTTCCTGACTGGTCGGGGGGGTATCCTCCGATGCTAAAGCTCGAGAAATTGCTCGCAAATATTCCCCCGTACCTTCAGCTTGCAAAATTTCCGCTCGTTTTTCAATTTCTGCGGCTCGTTCCTGTTCCATCGACTCGATCACGGTCGCTGAGGGGAGAAGATTCTGAACGTCAACGCGAGTAATTTTTACCCCCCATCCTTCAGTTTCTTCATCTAGATGACGCAACAATTCTTTGTTAATTTCGTCCCGCGACGATACCGCTTGATCGAGTTCGCGACGACCGATCGCCGCACCCAATGCGGTGGTCACGCGGTTTTTAATGGCTTCTTGAACGTTATCGACGGTGTAATAGGCATCTCGAAGTTCCAAGATTTTCCAGTACACCACGGTTTTTACTTTCAAAGCCACGTTATCTCGGGTGAGGGCTTGTTGCTCGTCAACCTCTAAAAACTGCTCTCGAACTGTATCCTCCCAAACAATTGTATCGAGAATCGGAGCAATCCAATTAATACCCGGATCGAGAGTCTTTTGATATTTTCCTAATCGTTCGACCAAAGCCTGATTGCTTTGATTGATAATTTTGACCCCACCAGCAACATAGCCAGTTGCTAACAAAATGAATGCAGCCAACATGGATTCCATAGGTTTTTTCCTTTTTTCCTAAGTAGTTGGAAAGATCGAGATCGCTCAGTACGGCTCCCGCGCGATCGCCTTTTCGGAGAGTAATTCAGTCTGGCAACCGCCAAATTTTAATCGTTCGATCGTGAGAGCCACTCACGATCGTGCCATCGGAACGAACGGCAAGATCCTCAACCCAGCTATCGCCACCGCGCAAGGTGCGCTGGTGTTCTCCCGTGTCCGCCCGCCAGATCTCGATGGTGTCTCCCGCACTGACTACAGATCGACCGTCGGGACTGAATACCACCGCCCTCACCCAGCTTCGATGACCGTTGAAGGAATGCAGCCGTTTGCCGGTTTCGAGATTCCAAACTATCGATGTATTGTCGCTGCTGGCGCTGGCGAGGAGTTTGCCGTCTGGACTAATGGCGATATCCCGAACCGCGCCGACGTGACCGGTGAGGGTTCTGATGAGGATACCCCGATCGAGATCCCAAACCTTTATGGTTCGATCGCTACTGGCACTGACGAGGACTCGACGGTCGGGAGCGATCTCCACGGCATTCACCGCCTCAGTATGACCCGAAAGCGTGAGAAGGCGGACTCCACTCGCAACATTCCACAGCCGGATTGTTTTATCTTCACTGCCGCTTGCGAGCATTTTACCATCGCGGCTAAAAGCAAGATCGTTGACCGCTGCGTTATGTCCGGCTAAGGTCAAGCGACGGACACCCGAATCCAAATTCCACAGCCGGATCGATCGGTCGGTGCTGCCACTAGCAAGGATTTGACTGTCGGGATCGATCGCTAGCGCTCCAATCCAGTTATTATGAGCGGCGAGGATTTTGGGATCGTCTCCCGAGTCGGAATTCCAAAGTCGAATGCTGCCGTAACTCCCGCTGGCTAACGTATTTCCATTCGGACTCACGGCGACGGATTTGACTTCCCCTTCCTGTTTGAGGGTTTTGCGCAAAAACCAACTACTGGGTAAATTGGCAACAACGCGAATGGGATTCATGGGAAAAGAACGGTATCGCCAGTATCCGTAAGCTTGAGTGGCGACTAGTCCCACGAGCAAACTGCCGATCGCCAAGGGTTTGAGCGATTCGATCGAAGAATGTCTAAACTGGGCGCGCGCTCGATCTTGCCATTGCTCGATCCAACTTTGCGAGCGCATTCCCGAAGCCCCCGATCGTAATCCCGAAGCCCCGGTACCCAGACCTGAGTGGGCACCGGGAAACCCCGAGATATCAGTTCGGCGGCTGCCTGTTGCCACCGAACCCGTTCCGCTCGTATAGCGCGCGCTCGTTCCTTTCGTTCTTGAGGAATTCTCCAACGTGGGTTCGACTTCCGCGAGAGACTTCAAAATCATCTGGGCGTGTTGGGGTCGATTTCCCGGAAATGGTGCCATCATATAATCGATGACATCGGCAAACCCGTCGGGAATTTGGGGAGCACTATCGCGCCAAATTAATTTCCCCGTACGCGGATGCTCGGGGAACTCCGTGGGTCGTTTTCCCGTGAGCAAATAGACAAAAGTCCGACCCAGGGCATAGAAATCCGACTGGGGGACGGCTTTCCCATTAATTTGTTCGGGGGGAGTGTAGCCGGCGGAGATAATTTCCGTGACGTTTTGTCCGCCACCGACTTTATTGAGATAGGTTCCCGTGACTTCCCGCGCCGTCCCGAAATCGATTAATGCCAGTTGTCCCTGAGGACGGCGCATAATATTGTGAGGCTTGATATCTCGATGAAAATAATGCTGTTGGTGAACCTGTTCTAGGATTTCTACCAATTGCTTGAGCCATTCAACCGCTTGCGCTCGATCGATGGGTTCGTTGCGCCGCATTCGCAGCCATTCCATCAAGTTTAGCCCGTCAATTTTTTCCATGACCAGGCAATGCACGGGTTCTTTGCTATCTTTGGGCCAAAATACGAAGTAGCCGTTTTCTCGAACTTTGGGAATCCCTGGATGGTTGAGGCGACAAAGAACTTTGGCTTCTTGTTTGAATAGAGAAACGGCTTTGGGATGATTTTTGTAGAGAACCTTGAGAACTTTTAAAGCACCGTTGTCTTCAATTTCGAATGTTTTCCCAAAGCCACCACTGCCGAGCATTTTTACAGCCCGATACTGGCCGTTCAGAAGTAAGTCGGAACCGCAGTGGGAACAGGTGCGTTCTTTAGGGTTGGGTTGGTTGGAAGGGTCGGGACATTTGGGGTTGAGGCAATAACTCACGGATCGTGACTCACCCAGCGCGAGGCTATTATTTCACTTTTACTATAGCTCGAACCTACCGACCTCGGTATAGGTAGTAACGCCACTCATTTGGCAATTTCTCGTCCTCGATCGCCCCTTCGATTACGGGTTTTCCCGGACTCGTCGGGCAGCTTCTTGCTCGAACCACGTGATTACTTGGAGAACGCTCAAATTATCGATCGCGACTCCGGTACTTCGAGCGGCTTGTTTGAGGGGATTGAGGGACGACAGAACCAGGTGGGTAAAGAAGCTTGCAAAACTTGCATCGATTTCGATTTGCGCTTGTAAGGTGCGATCGCTCGCGATCCAGGTTCCGATTTCTTGGGGGGAAATCGACTCGATGGGTTTTCCCATTTCTGTCGAGATGCGATCGAGCGATCGCAACGCATAAATGGCCAATCGGGTGGCAAATTTTTCCTGAGACGACATCAGTGCTGCATCCACTCGTGCAGCTTCGTCAGTGGTGAGAAAATTGGTGGAAAGTTGAGTAAAATCTGTCATATTAACGATCGATCGCGGCTAATTGCGCAGACAGGATGTAGAGCTTCGGAGCGGGCAAACGATCTCCTGCGTGGGAACTCGTTCGTGCATCTCGATCTTGGCTGTGGCATCGCTTTAATCCCGGTGCGCTTGAATCAAATAACCACAGCGATTGTCCCCATCGATCGTCCAGTGGGTTCGTTCCACCTGACAATCGGGAAGTGCGGTGGCAAACATGTGCAACTCATGACCGCAAACGCTGGGAAACGATTCGGCGACACTGGAGATCGCACAATTATATTCAGCGATAACAAACCGATTCTCCGGCTCCTCCGGTGACGATTCTAACTCAACCAGTTCCGCCATGTAGCCTTCCGCACGGCGCAATTCGACTAAGTTTGCCACCCGTTCTCGCAAGGAACCGCTACCGAGTTGCTCTCGATAGGCGATCGCTTTGCGTTCCCACTGTTTTTGCAAGACTTGTCCCACACCATCGCGGCCGACGGTTTCAGCTAAGGTGTCTAGCAAAGACACGGCAAACTCATCGTAGTGGTGGGGAAAGCGACTTCGTCCGACCTCGCTGAGGTGATACACGTGTTGCGGTCGTCCCATCCCCGCTTGTACCGAGCGATGGACGATCGCTCCTTCGGATTCTAAGTCTTTAAGATGGCGGCGAATCGCTTGCGGACTGATCTCGAGAGACTCGGCAAGCGCTTGTGCGGTCGCGTGACCTCGCTTGAGTAAATGTTGCAATATGTCCTCTTTCGTGGAAGGATGCCCAGTGAGTGCCATGACGATATTCATTCCCTAGCTCGGTTTGGCAAGGTTTGCGTAAAGAATTATTTAATCTCGACTTTGACAACTTGTAGGTTGCTAAAGTAATCTAAATAATAGTTAAACAACATTTTGGTTGTTTTAACATTATATTTAATAAGCTGTTTGTTTCAACCTGCCCTATGACTGTAGAGAATGGTACCGAGCAAGCTTCCAAAAAGAGTTTGGAAGCGATGCGTCACTTTTCAGAAACCTATGCACAGCGCACGGATACTTACTTTTGCTCGGATTTGAGCATCACCGCAGTGGTGATCGAAGGCTTGGCAAAACATAAAGAGGAGCTAGGTGCGCCGCTGTGTCCTTGTCGTCACTATGAAGACAAAGAAGCCGAAGTGAAATCAACTTTCTGGAACTGTCCTTGCGTACCCATGCGAGAGCGCAAAGAATGTCACTGTATGCTTTTTCTGACCCCGGATAACGATTTTGCCGGAGACCAGCAGGAAATCAGTGCCGAGCAAATTCGCAGCACGACGAATCAGTACGTATAAATACCCAAAATATACGCGCCTAGCGCGTGCGAGGCGCGATCGAGCCAGAAAACAGCGCTAAATACTCGATCGCTCCCCATCATCGCGAGAGAGAACCCGACCTTTGAGAGTCAACACGAGAACACCATGAGTGCGACAACGGTTAAAACCCTAGTTAACCAGCCTTACAAATACGGCTTCGTCACCAACATTGAAGCCGACTCTATTCCGCGCGGCTTGAGCGAAGATGTCGTGCGCCTGATTTCGGCGAAAAAGAACGAGCCGGAGTTCATGCTCGAATTTCGCCTGAAAGCCTACCGTAAGTGGCTGACCATGAGCGAACCCACCTGGCCTCACGTCCGCTACCCGGCGATCGACTATCAGGATATCGTTTACTACTCCGCGCCGAAAACCCAGGAGAAGAAAAAGAGCCTCGACGAAGTAGACCCCGAATTGCTCGATACCTTCGAGAAGTTGGGGATTCCCCTATCCGAACAGAAGCGCCTTTCCAACGTCGCCGTGGATGCGATTTTCGATAGCGTTTCGATCGCCACGACATTTAAGGAAAAACTTGGCGAAGCCGGGGTTATTTTCTGCTCGATTTCCGAGGCCTTACAAGAGCATCCCGACTTAATTGAGAAGTATCTCGGCAGCGTCGTCCCCATTGCCGATAACTATTTCGCCGCGCTTAATGCTGCGGTGTTTAGCGATGGTTCCTTCGTCTTCATTCCCAAAGGTGTGGAATGTCCAATGGAATTGTCTACTTATTTCCGGATTAACAACGGCGATTCGGGACAGTTCGAGCGGACTTTAATCGTCGCCGAAGAAGGCAGTTCCGTGTCTTACCTCGAAGGTTGCACCGCGCCGATGTTCGACACAAACCAACTTCACGCAGCGGTGGTG